>JALYOB010000374.1 GCA_030857085.1 Acidobacteriota bacterium
CTCCACACCTCGCGCGCGAGCATCATGATCAGCACGACCGTGATCGCATCGCACAGCGCCAGTCCGTACTTGATCGCGCGCGTGCGCGAGACATCCCCCAGCGTCACGGCCGCAATGAAGAACGGCAATCCCGGCGCGCGGAAGAACGGCAGATTGCCCCGTTCCGGATAGACGCCGCGCTCGCAGATCGCACGCGCGGACGCGACATAGTCGGGGCCGTCGCCGAATGCGATTCGCTCCGCGCCGGTGAGCTCGATCGCCGCAATCCGCGCCGCCAGCGCCAGGATGAAAACCGCAATTCGCATCGGATATGATGACCCCTCTCACGCGCGTCCGCGCGACACTAAAGGAGTCATACGTGGCCAGTTTCCCCGGCGTCGACTATCTGGATATCGATTCGCTCTTCAGCGAAGAAGAGCTGATGGTAAGGCAGACCGTTCGCGACTTCGTCGACGAAGAAGTCCTGCCCATCATCGAAGAAGCGAATCGTGAAGAAAAGTTCCCGCATCACCTCATCCCGAAGATGGCCGAGATGGGCCTGTTCGGCGCGACGATCAAGGAGTACGACCTCCCCGGTCTCAATCACGTCGCCTACGGCCTGATCATGCAGGAGCTCGAGCGCGGCGATTCCGGCCTCCGCTCCTTCGCCTCCGTGCAATCCGGTCTGGTCATGTACCCGATCTACACGTATGGCTCGAAAGAGCAGCGCGACTACTGGATCCCGAAACTGGCCGCCGGCGAAAAGATCGGCTGCTTCGGTCTCACCGAACCCGACTTCGGCTCGAATCCCGGCGGCATGCGCACGTACGCGCGCCGCGACGGCGATTCATGGGTGCTCAACGGCGCGAAGGCATGGATCACCAATGGCTCGATCGCTGACGTGGCCGTGGTCTGGGCCAAGTGCGAAGGCACCATTCGCGGCTTCATCGTCGAGAAAGACACGCCCGGCTTCACCACCGCGTATCACATGGGCAAGTTCTCGCTGCGCGCGTCAGTCACCTCGCAGCTCTTCTTCTCCGACTGCCGCATTCCGCTCGAGAACGTGCTGCCGGAGACGAATGGTCTCAAGTACCCGCTCGGCTGCCTCACCCAGGCCCGCTACGGCATCGGCTGGGGCGTGCTGGGCGCGGCGATGTCGGTCTACAACACGGCGCTCGAATACTCGAAATCGCGCATTCAGTTCGGCGGACAGCCGATCGCCTCGCACCAGCTCGTGCAGAACAAGCTCGCCTGGATGATCACCGAGATCACGAAAGGGCAGCTGCTCGCGGTGCAGTGCGGCCGCATGAAGGATCAGGGCAAGCTCAAGCCGCATCACGTGTCGATGCTGAAGATGAACAACACCAACATCGCCCGCGAGTCCGCGCGCATCGCCCGCGACCTCCTCGGCGCGAACGGCGTCTCCGACGAATATCCGGTGATCCGCCACATGATGAACCTCGAGTCCGTGTACACCTATGAGGGTACGCACGACATCCACAACCTCGTGATCGGTCACACCGTCACCGGCATTCCGGCGTACAACCCGCCGATGTCGAACAAACAGGAGCAGGATCAGACCGCCGCTGCCGAAGCCGCAGCATTGGCCGGCAAGAAGTAATCGATCGTCCCGCAAACACACGACGAGCCGCCTGGATCCGTGAGATCCAGGCGGCTCGTTCGTTTCAGAACACCTGCACGGCGTTCCTGAGCTCGGACGTGCCGAAGAGATGCGTCGTGTTCACTGCACCAGAATCGCGTTACTGAACTCCGAGGTGTCGGCGGGGCGGTCGGTGACGTAGTGCGAATTCGGATCGACGCCGGAAGGGCGCGGGATCGTCGCAAAGCCGACAAAGTGCGAGCGCGTGAGCGTGGCGGTGATCCACTGGCCGCGCAGATCGCCCGGGATCGTGATCGTGAATGCGCCCGGACCTTCGCGGTCGTTCAACTCCTTCGTCAGAACCGCCACGCGCGTTTGTCCCTGCGGCTGGCCGTACAGGCTGAGGTCGGCGCTCGCAAACACCTCCACCGTGAAGATCGTGAAGAAGAGTGCCGGCTTCGAAGTGACCGAGCCCTGCACGATCGTCGTGTTCGACGCGGCGTCGTACGTTGCTGACGTGAGGAACGGTTTGTTCGGCACACGATTGAGGTCGTTCGCCTGGTTCGGCGTCTCGAAGTCGAGATTCACGTCGATGCCCTGGTAGCGATTGGCGTAGATCGAGTTGCCGAGAATGCTGATCTCGCCGCGCGCCGTGCGGGCGATGCCCCAGTGCTCGTTGAACGCGATGATGTTGTTCTCGACGTCCGCACCGGCGCCGAGCGCATTCGGCTCGCGCGTACCGACGTTGAGGAACATGCCGCTCGCTCCATTGCGGGTGATGCGATTGCGGCGGATGCCGAGATAGCGGACGGCGTCGGCGTAGAGGCCGGAGCGGCGGTTGCCGCTCAAAAGGTTGTCTTCGATGAGGCCGTCCGTCGACTCGACGAACACGACCCCTCGCTCGTTCGGCACCGCATTCTCGCCGCGCGCATCGACGCCGACGTAGTTTTTCGCGATCAGCGTGTTCGGCAGCGTGATCAGCGCGAAGCGGTTGCACGCGGTGTAGTCGGCCGTGCGGCGACTCGCTTCGATGCCGCTGCCGGCGAAGCCGTTCACGGCAACGTTCAGCACGCGCACCTCGCAACCTTCGCCGAGGTTGAGGCCGTTGCCGTAGGAGACGAGAGAGCCGTTGATCTCGATCTCCGGACCCTGCGGATTCGTGTCGCCGCCGAAGCGCGTCTGCGTTGCGCCATCGATGGTGGTGAAGCCGCCGACGACCGGCAGCGGCGTGCGCGGCTGGATCGTGTAGTAGCCGCTGGCCGGCAACGGCTCGGCGATGCGAAAGTCGACGACACACGGCGCCGTCGTGCACTGCGACGACGCATCGAGCAGCGCCTGCCGCAGCGAGCCCTCCCCTTCGTCGCGCGTGTTCTCCACGAGAATGTGCCGCACGACCGGAAGCGCGTGCTGCGCGACGTCGTCGGCAGGATCGAAATCGCCTTCTTTCGACGTGACGCTCGAGCGCAGGATCAGATCTCCGCCGGTGAGCCGTTCCGGCGCGCGCATGCGCAGGTCGACGTTAAAGTACGTGCCGTGCGGCATGACTGGCGCGGTGCAGACGATCGTGGTCTCGTTCATCGTGCATTGCGCCGGCGCGGTGCCGCCGGTCGTGTACTGCGTGAGCGTGCCGCCGTTTGTGAGCGTCGAGGTCAGCACGACGTTGGTGGCGGTCGAGCCGCGATTCTCGACGAACACGCTCATCGACGTGCTCTGGCCGGGCTCGACGCGATAGCGCGCGTCGCCGCTCGGCCCCGACACGCGGAGCGACGGCTTGTCGACCACGTCGACCGTGACCGAAGCGGTGTTGTTTCCCGGACGATCGTCCGGTGTGCTGCTCGTGACGCGTGCCGTGGCGGTGACCGGCCCTGGAACGGTCATGACTGCTTCGGCAGTCACGTATGCCAGGAAGCCGAGCCGCGGCGTGATCGTGCAGCGGATCGGATGCTGTCCCGCGCACGTCACCGTCTCCTCGTCCGTACGGCGGACCTGCGCGTCCACCGGGATGTCGATCTCCAGCACGACGTTCTGCGGAATCTCGCTTCCGCTGCCGCCGACGCTCGCCTCGAAGATGACGCTCGTCTGCGCCGGAACGCGCGTCGCCGCTTGTCCGGTCTCACCAGAGATTGCGGCGAGGCTGACGGAAAGGTCCGTCGATGCCGCGGAGGAAAACGCAAAGGAGAGAGAGAGCAGAAGAGTCGAGAGAGTTCTCATGTCGTTCGTCCGGCGGTGATACGGATCTCGCGCCACAAGCGCTGAGGATCTCTTCTGCTAGAGTGTGCGGCGCAAATTCCGGAGAGAACGGAGCGTCATGGAATCGAGTCTGGAAATCGGTTTTTTGCGTGCGGCGGAAAAGGCGGCAATCGCCGCGGCGCGCACGATGGGGTACGGCAAGCGCAAGTACTCCGATCAGGTCGCCGTGGAGGCGATGCGCGAGGAGCTGAACAAGCTCAAGATGCGCGGCAGCATCGTCATCGGTGAGGGTGAGCGCGACAAAGCGCCCATGCTCTACGTCGGCGAGCCCCTCGGGCGTGGATGGACCGAAGGCGAGATCTATCCGGAAGTCGACATCGCCGTCGATCCGCTCGAAGGAACGAATCTCTGCGCGACCGGCTCGGCGAACTCGATTGCGGTCATCGCGGCGTCCGAAAAGGGCGGCCTGCTCAATGCGCCCGACATCTACATGGACAAAATCGTGGTCGGCCCCACTGCGGCCGAACGCGTGAGCCTCACTGCTTCGGTCGAGGAAAATCTCAGCAATCTCGCCGACGCGTTTCAGCGCGACGTCGATGAGCTGACGATCGTGGTGCTCGATCGCGAGCGCCATCACGACCTCATCGCGCAGATTCGCGAGGCGGGCGCGCGCATCAAACTGATCACCGACGGCGATCTCTCCGCCGGTATTGCCGCCGCCGTTCGCGGGACGGGCGTGCATGCGGCGATGGGCGTCGGCGGCGCACCGGAAGGCGTGCTCACCGCCGCTGCCATGCGCTGCCTCGGCGGCCGCATGCAGGGCAAGCTCCGCCCTCTGGAGAAGTGGCAGGAAGACCGTCTCCGCTCGATGGGCTTCAAAGACGACGAGAAGATTTACGACACCGCCGAGCTCGCGGCCGGCAACGACATCATCTTCTGCGCGAGCGGCGTGACCGACGGCGACCTCCTCCGCGGCGTCCGCTTCTTCGGCGGCGGCATCCGCGTGTCGTCCCTCTTCATGTCGCTCAAGAGCGGCGTGATCCGCTTCGTCGACACGATCTATCGCGAAGAAGGCAGCAAGCTGGCGGTCAGCTTTACGTAGGACACCTTTCGCGCGGCGGGCGAAAGCCCGCTTTAGGAGTGCGGCGGCAGAGCCGCCGCTCTGGAACAGCGGCTTTGCCGCGGCGTACCAAAGCGGTGGCTTTGCCACCGCACTCCTAAACGC
>JALYOB010000375.1 GCA_030857085.1 Acidobacteriota bacterium
GATCAAAGCTGCGCTTTGATCCGCGCCGTTGTCGGTTGTCGGTTGTCCGTCGAGGGTGATTCTTCGCGACACTTCAACGCAGCGCGACAATGCGCATGGTCCGGCGTCGCCTCTGAATCACGTCACGAGACCTCACCCTGAACCGACAACCGATAACCGACAACCAACAACGGACAACGGACAACGCGGCGCGCACCGCGCGCCGCTAATGCGCCGCTAATGCGCCGCCCTGCGGCTCTTTCCCCTTCTTCGACTCCGTGATGATCTTTTCCTGGAGTTGCTTCGGCACTTCTTCGTAGTGCGAGTACTCCATGTGGAATGAGCCGCGGCCCTGCGTGAGGGAACGCAGCGTCGAGCCGTACATGAGCATCTCTGCGAGCGGCACGCGGGCGTGCACGACCTGCGACTCCTCTTCCGCGTCGACTCCCTCCACGCGGCCGCGGCGTGAGTTGAGATCGCCCATCAGATCGCCGACGTATTCGCTCGGCGCGGTGATGTCGACGTGCATGATCGGCTCGAGCAAGGTCGGACGCGCGTTCTGCATCGCCTCCTGATACGCGAGTGAGCCGGCGATCTTGAACGCCATCTCCGACGAGTCGACGTCGTGATACTGCCCATCCTTGAGCCGCACGCGGAAGTCGACCATCGGGAAGCCGGCGAGATAGCCCTTCACGCGCGCGTCCTGAATCCCCTTTTCGACGGCGGGGATGTACTGCCGCGGAATCGCGCCGCCGAAGATCTCGTCCACGAACTCGAAGTCCGCGCCGCGCGGCAGCGGCTCCACCGTGATCTTGCAATCGGCGAACTGCCCGTGACCGCCCGACTGCTTCTTGTGCCGGCCGTGCGCATCGGCGGGTTTGGTGATCGTCTCGCGATACGGAACTTTCGGCGGATGCAGCACCACGTCGACGTGGTACTTCTTGCGCAGCTTGCCGACCACGATCTCGACGTGCAGTTGACCCTGACCGCTGATCAGAAACTCTTTCGTCTGCTCGTCGCGCGAGAACCTGATGGTCGGGTCTTCCTCGATGATGCGGTGAATCGCGGCGCCGAGTTTGTCTTCATCGCCGCGCGCCTTCGGTTCGACCGCAAACGCGATCGCCGCCTCGGGGTAGCTGATGTGCTGCAGCACGATCGGATGATCCTTCGCCGCAATCGTGTCGCCGGTGAAGGTGTCCTTCAGTTTCGCCACCGCGCCGATGTCGCCGGCGCGCAGTTCGCTCACGGGAATCTGCTGCTTTCCCTGAACGAGCTGCAGCTTGCCGACACGCTCTTCGTGATCGCGGCTGGTGTTCCAGTACGCGTGATCCGAGGAGAGGGTGCCGGAGTAGACGCGAAAGAGGGAGACGCGGCCGGAGAAAGGATCGGAGAACGTCTTGAAGACGATCGCGGAAGGAAACGCCTCCGCGCGCGTGTCGAACGTGACCTTCTCTCCTTTGCGATCCGTCCCTTCGATGTGCTTCGCTTCGTTCGCGGCCGGGAGCAGGGAGACGAATGCGTCGAGCACCGCGTGCCCGCCGATGTTGTGGGACGCGCTCGTCACGAACACCGGATAGATTTCGTGATGCGCGACCTCGCGGCGAAGTCCGTCGATCAGCTCTTCCTGCGAGAGGCCGCCCTGATCGAAAAAGCGCTCCATGAGCGTGTCGTCGCCTTCCGCAACTTTCTCGATGAGCCGCTCGCGCGCGGCGTCCGCTTCCTCTTTGAAGTCGGCGGGGATGTCGATCGTCTCGAACTTGCCCGAGCCGTCGGCGGCGTAGCGATACGCCTTCATCGAGATGAGATCGATGACGCCGCTGAAGTCTTTCTCTTCGCCGATCGGCAACTGGATCGGGACGACGTTCTTGCCGAACTTCTTCTGCAGCGCTTCGAACGTGCGCGCGAACGAGGCTCGCTCGCGATCGAGCTTGTTGACCACGATCACGCGCGGCAGCTCGAATTCTTCAGCGAACTTCCACACTTTTTCTGTGGTCACTTCGACGCCGGTCACGCCGCTCACTACGACCGCGGCGGCATCGGCGACGCGCAATGCACTGCGCGCTTCCATGATGAAAATGCCGAAGCCGGGGGTGTCGAGGAGGTTGATCTTCGTCTGCTTCCACTCTGCAAATGCGACGGCGGTCGAGATCGAGTGCTTCCGTTCGATCTCGTCCTGGTCGAAGTCGGTCGTCGTCGTGCCGTCTTCCACGCGACCCATTCGATTCACTGCGCCTGCATTGAAAAGGAGCTGTGACACGAGCGTCGTTTTGCCGGTGTCGTTGTGTCCGACGATCGCTACATTTCGGATCTCGGAACCCTGGTAAATCTTCATGAGCTCGACTCCGTAAGCGAATTGACCAACAGTGCGGCAATCATAGTGCGAAACGGCGAAGGGGGACGGTGCCGCTCGTCGCGGCATTTCCGGAGTTATGATGGGCAGCCCATGGGATTTCCCTCGACGACGGCGCGCACCGCGCCGCCTCCGGAGAGCAGACGCACTTGAAGCTGGGCCGCTACGAAGTCGTACGTGAGCTCGGCAAGGGCGCGATGGGAATCGTCTATCTGGCGAAGGATCCGCTCATCGGCCGTCTGGTCGCGCTCAAGACCATCCGCGCCGCCGCGCATGCGGACGACGACGAGACGAAGGAATTCAAGGAGCGCTTCATTCGCGAGGCGCAGGCCGCGGGCATCCTCAATCATCCCGCGATCGTCACGGTCTTCGACATCGGTCAGGACGAGCCGACGAACACGTCGTTCATCGCCATGGAGTTCGTCGAAGGACAGAACCTCAAAGAGGTGCTGACGCAGGGGCGCGCGCTGTCGTTCGATCAGATCGGCGACATCGTTGCCCAGGTCGCGGAAGGGCTCGACTTCGCACATGCGAAGGGCATCGTCCATCGCGACGTGAAGCCCGCGAACATCATTCTGCTCGAAGGCAATCGCGCGAAGATCACCGACTTCGGCATCGCCAAGATCGCCTCCGGCGGCGCCAACCTCACCACCACCGGCCAGTTCCTCGGCACTCCGAATTACATGGCGCCCGAGCAGATCAAAGGCGCGCCCGTCGACGGACGGACCGACATCTTCTCCCTCGGCATCTGTCTCTACGAATGCCTCACGCGGCGCAAGCCGTTCGGCGGCGACTCGCTCACGTCGATCTCCTACAAGATCGTGCACGAGCCATTTCCGCCGCTGCAGGAAATCAATCCGCAGATTCCGCCGGGCTATGACGAGGTGGTCGCGAACTGTCTCGCGAAGGATCCGGCCAAGCGCTATCAGCGTGCGCGCGATGCGGCGAACGCGTTGCGCGCGGTGATTCGCGGCGAGCGTCCTGTGCGTCCGGTCGATCCTGCGTTCGCGGAAGAGACGATCGTCACGCGCGATCGCACGCTCGAACGTACGACCGAACGCGACGAGCCGCTTCCTTCCAGCGCGCCGATTCCGACGATCGAAGTTCCTTTCCCTGACGCGAATGACGCAGCCGCCGTTGCCGCAGGTGCTGCAGCCGCTCCCATCGTCGCGACCCCGGCCGAAGTCGGCGGAAGCACACGGCCGGCGAACAAGAATGTGCGTCCGACGGTTGCCGCGAGCGCGCCGACGGTCGCGAAGCCTGCGCCGCCAACCGTTGTGAAGACGCCGCGTCCGCCGTCGGCTCCGATCGGGCAGCAGCTGCGCACGACCCTGACCAACGTCCGCGCGCTGCCGCTCTGGCGACGCAGAGTTCCGCCGGCGATCTTCATCGGCATCGTCGTGCTGCTCGTCGCCGGCCTCATTGGCGCGGTGGCGGCGGTGCGCAGCCGCGACACGAAGATGCCGCCGATCGACCGCCGTGCGGAAATGCGCCGTGCCCGCGAGAAGCAGTTGCGGGAAGAAGGATCTGCGCTTCTGCGGCAGGGCCGCGTCACCGATGCATACGTAAAGTTCGCAGAGCTGCAGAAGCTCGCGCCGAAGTCGCCGTTCGTCGTCTCGACGATGGAGAAGCTCAACGCGATCCGCCTTCAGGAAGAGGTCGGAAAGCAGCAGCTCGCGCAGGCGCAGGCGAAGTACGACGAGGGGATGGCGCTGTACAACGCGAAGAAGTTCGACGAAGCCATCGTCCGTTTCCAGGAATCGCTCACGCTCAATCCGAACGCGCTGCAGTCTGCTGATGCGTTGAAGGCGGCGCAGCAGGAGCAGCAGAAGGCGCTCGCGGCAAAGGCGGCGAAGAAACAGACGCCGCGCAACGCAGACACCTCGACCGCGGTTGCTGCGCACGATACGCCTGGCAGCTCGAGCACAGCGACGCAGAGCGCTGCTTCCTCACAGACGCAGCTCACGACCGTGTTCGTTCATCCGTTTACCGATGGGCGCATCGTCGTCCGCGCCGGTGCGGACATCGTGGCGAACGAGAAGCTCTTCGACGAACGTCCGGCGCGATTCCTCCGCCGCGCGTCGCGCACCGCACGTCCGGTGAGCACGACCAAAGACTTTCCCGCGAAAAACGCGGACGTGCAGGTCTGGATCACGGTCCCCGCGGCGGGGATTCAGGAACATCACATTCTCCCCGCGTTCCGTTTCGCGCCGGGCGGGCAGCACCGCCTCGTGGTGCGCTACGACGCCGCGAGCAAACAGTTCAACTACGAGCTGAATTGACGCCGGTGCGGTTCGCGATCGCCACGCGGGACGAAGTCTGGCTGCGCGGGCGCCTGGTCGAACAGCGTTTGTCATGCGGCGAGTCGTTCGAAACCGAGCGCGGTTTCGTCGCCACCGACGCGCGAGACGAAACGCTGATTCACGCGTGCGACGCGGCGATGCAGCAGTTGCGCACCTGCGTCCGTCCCGACGTGCGGATGCGCCTCGTTGGGGAAGCGCGGCTGGACGGCGTGACGTCGACCATCACCGCCACGCTCGGCGAGCATGCAATCGTCACCGACGCCGAACACCTCGACGCACACCTCGCTCTCCTTTGGAGTGCGGCGACGCCAGTCGCCGCTTTGACTGCTTCTCCGGAGCCAAAGCGGCGACT
>JALYOB010000054.1 GCA_030857085.1 Acidobacteriota bacterium
CCCCGAGCGACACGCCGGGCGTCGACACCATCGACTTCGTGATCTTCCCGCCGCGCTGGCTGGCCGCGGAAAACACCTTCCGCCCGCCCTGGTTTCACCGCAATATCGCCAGCGAATTCATGGGCCTGATCCATGGCGAGTACGATGCCAAGGCGGAGGGCTTCGTGCCCGGCGGCGCCAGCCTGCACAACTGCATGTCCGGACATGGTCCCGACGCCGCGACGTTCGACGCCGCGTCGAACGCGAAGCTCGAACCGCGCTACCTTGGCGATACGCTCGCGTTCATGTTCGAGACGCGGTACTTGATTCGCCCGACCCGCTTCGCGCTCGAGTCGCCGCTGCTGCAGCGCGACTACTGGCGCTGCTGGAGCGGGCTGCGGAAGAATTTCAAACCGGAATGAAACAGTCGCTGCGCGTTCTGCTCGAAGGGCTGATCGACTACGCCGGCCTTTTTCCTCCCGCCGCGTTGTCGATGGACGACGCCGTGCGCAATTACGCGCGCTATCGCGATGGCGAATATGCGTTCGCACTGGGGAAGTTCGTCGTGCCGAAAGAGCGCGCGCACGAAGTTCCGCGCGAGTTTCCGCTGAGCGTTCTCGGCGTGGATGAAGTGAAGGCGATGACCGCCGACGAAATCTCGCGGCTCGCGCCCGGCACGTACGTCGAGATCACCGACCTCTCGCTGCTCGAAGCCATCGCGCAGCACGGCCTGCGAGCGAAGATTCGCACCGGCGGCGTGACAACGGACGCGTTTCCATCGATCGAATCGATCGCGCAATTCATGCGCGCGTGCCGGGAACGCAACGTCGCCTTCAAAGCGACGGCGGGACTGCATCATCCGCTCCGCTGCGTGCGCCCGCTGACGTACGAGGCCAACGCGCCCACCGGCACGATGCATGGATTTCTCAACGTCTTTCTCGCCGCGGCGCTGCTCGACCACGCCGAAGACGTATTGCGCGAGGACGACCCGAGCGCATTTGCATTCGATGATGACGGCGTGACGTGGCGCGGACATCGCGTGTCGACGAACGACCTCGCCACGATGCGCAACACATTGGCGACTTCCTTCGGCTCGTGCTCGTTCGAAGAGCCGATCGCCGACCTTCAGGAGCTAGGCTGGCTGTGACTGATTTTCCCATCGAAAACCTTCCCTTCGGCGTCGCCCGCATCCACGGCGAGGCGCACATCTGTACCGCGTTCGAAGATCGCATCATCGATCTGCATGCGATGGCGCATGCGGGACTCGTCGATGAACCGGCGCTGCGTGAGCCGCTGCTGAATGGGCTGATGCAGAAGGGCCGCGCCGCTTCACGCGCGATCCGCGAACGACTGCGCGAGCTCATCGAACGCGGCACTGCGGACGAATACGCGTCGCCGCTCGTGAATGCCGAAATGCTCATGCCGATGCGCGTCGGCGACTACACCGATTTCTACGCGAGCGTGCATCACGCGACGAACGTCGGCTCGATGTTCCGTCCCGACAATCCGCTGCTGCCCAACTACAAGTGGGTGCCGATCGGCTATCACGGCCGTGCGTCGTCGCTGGTGGTGAGCGGCACGCCCGTGCGCCGGCCGAACGGGCAGACGCGCGACGACCAGAACGCGCCGCCGAGCTTCGGTCCGTCGAAGCGGCTCGATTACGAGATGGAGCTCGGCATCGTCATCGGCGAGGGCAACGCGTTGGGCGAGCCGATCGCGAGCAGCAACGCGCTCGAACACGTCTTCGGCTTCTGTCTCGTCAACGACTGGTCCGCCCGCGACATCCAGACCTGGGAGTACCAGCCCCTCGGGCCATTTCTCGCGAAGAACTTCGCCACCACCATCTCCCCCTGGATCGTCACGCTCGACGCGCTCGAGCCGTTCCGCACGAATGCCTTCGTGCGCGATGAAGGCGATCCTCAGCCGCTCGACTATCTGCAGGACGACGTCGGATTCGACATCAACGTCGAGGTCTGGCTGCGCACTGCGAACATGCAGGAGCCGGTGCGATTGAGCCGCGGCAACTTTCGCGACATGTACTGGACGGTCGCGCAACTGATCGCGCATCACACGTCGAACGGCTGCAATCTGATGCCGGGCGATCTCCTCGCGAGCGGCACGATCTCCGGCACCACGAAGGAGTCGCGCGGCTCGCTGCTCGAGCTCGCGTGGCGCGGCACCGAGCCCGTCGAACTGCCCGGCGGCGAAACGCGACGCTTCCTGCAGGACGGCGACGAAGTGATCCTGCGCGCCTACTGCGAACGCGAAGGCCACGCGCGCATCGGCTTCGGCGAATGCCGCGGCGTCGTGCAGCCCGCAATGCCGCGTTCGGAATGAAAAACGGCGGGCTCACACTCGCCGTTTTTGTGGGGCGCAGGCGGCATGCGAAAGCAGGGCCGGCCGCGACGCGGAGCAAGCCGCTGACGGACCGCGCTTCACGAGTTCTTCATGATCGCCGCGTACGTTCGCGGCATGAAACGACTGGTCCTTTTCGCGCTTCTTCTTCTCGTCTCCCTCTCCCTCTTTGCCGCCGACATCCCGAAAACGCCCGCGGGCAACGCGCTCACCGCGTGGCTCGAGAGCTTCAACACGCATGACGTGGCCACGCGCAGGCAGTGGCTCACCGAGCACACCTCGCTTCCGAAAGAAAAGATCGAACGCTTCGCCTCGATCGACGTGGAAATGCGCGAGGAGAACGGCACGCTCGAGGTCACCAGCGTGACCGCGACCGGCGACAACGCCGTCACCGCATCGCTCGAAACAAAGTCGGGCGTGGAGCTGTCGATCGAGATCACCGTCGACGCGGCCGAACCGCATCGCATCACGAACACGACGCTCCGCCGCCGCGGCTAGTGCGCCATCACATCGAGCGCTTCTTCGCCCGCGCCGCGGAGCACTTCATCGATCGTGTCTCCGCCCAACAGCAGCGTGAACGCGGAACGCCAGATGCGCGCGAGCTCCTGTGCCGCCACGCGAATGAGCGGCACGCCGTTGCGCTCGATGAGAAACGTTCCATGCGCGGTGTGGCCGATGCGCAATGCAGCCACGCCGCGCGCCCGTGCGAGCTCGAGCAGGCGATCGCGATGAGCCGCGTCGCACGCCACGATCGCGCGCGCCTGCGACTCGCTGAACAGCAGGCCGGTCGCATCGAGCGCATCGGCGTGTGTTCCGAGATCGACATGACAGCCGATCCCGTCCATCGACATCTCCGCGAGCGCGATGGCAATGCCGCCGTTCGCAACGTCGTGCGCACTGCGTAACACCTTCGCGGCGTGCAGCTCGAGCAGCAGCTCGACGACCGCTTTTTCTTTTTCGAGATCGACCCGCGGTGCGGCCGCGAGTGCATCGGGGACGAACATCTGCTGCCACTCGCTCCCGCCCAACTCATCGCCCGTTTCGCCGAGCAGAATGACGTCGAGTTGTGCGTCGGCGAAGGCGAGGCCGCAGCCGTCGCGATCACTCTCCAGAATGCCGACCATGCCCACCGTCGGCGTCGGATAGATCCCTTTGCCTTCGGTCTCGTTGTAGAACGAAACGTTGCCGGAGACGACGGGCGTGTCGAGCGCGCGGCATGCCTCGCTGATGCCGCGAATGCATTCGGAGAATTGCCACATGATCTCCGGCCGCTCGGGTGAGCCGAAGTTGAGGCAGTCGGTGATCGCAACCGGACGTCCACCCGACGCCGCGATATTGCGCGCCGCTTCCGCCACCGCCTGTTTGCCTCCCTCGTACGGATCGAGGTAGCAGTAGACGGGATTGACATCCGAGGTCATGGCGAGGGCGCGGCCGGTGTCCTTGATGCGGATGACCGCGGCGTCGCGTTTCTCCGGACCGGCGATCGTGTTCGTGCGCACGGTCGTGTCGTACTGGCCGAAGATCCAGTTTTTCGAGCAGAGATTCGGCGACGCCACAAGACGCAGCAGCATGTCGGTGCGATCGCCGTCCTCCTCGCGCGTGCGTTCGAGCACGGGTGCAATCGCATCCGCATACGCCGGCCGCGCAATCGGCCGCTCATACACCGGCGCCTCGGTCGAAATGGGATCGACCGGAATCGCCGCCACTTCCTCGCCGTGCCACAGCAGACGCACGAAGCCATCATCGGTGACCTGGCCGACCACGGCCGCGTTGAGATCCCATCGCTCGAACGTGCGAATCACATCGATCTCGCGGCCCTGCTTGGCGACGATGAGCATCCGCTCCTGCGACTCGCTGAGCATGATCTCGTACGGCGTCATGCCGCTCTCACGCATCGGCACGCGATCGAGCTGCATGCGGATGCCGGTGCCCGCGCGGCCAGCCATTTCAAAGGACGACGACGTCAGTCCCGCCGCGCCCATGTCCTGGATGCCGACGATGGCGTCGGACTCCATGATTTCGAGACATGCTTCGAGCAGGAGTTTTTCGGTGAATGGATCGCCGACCTGCACGGTCGGCCGTTTTTCTTCGGACGCTTCGTCGAATTCGGCCGACGCCATGGTCGCGCCGTGAATGCCATCGCGGCCGGTTTTCGAGCCGACGTAGATGACCGGATTGCCGACTCCTTCCGCCGTTCCTTTGAAGATTTTGTGGCGCTCGGTGACGCCCAGTGAAAAGACGTTGCAGAGGATGTTGCCGTTGTAGGAAGGATGGAACGACGTTTCGCCGCCGACAGTCGGGATGCCGATGCAGTTGCCGTAGCCGCTGATGCCGCGTACGACGCCGTCGACGAGGTATTTCATGCGCGGCGCGTCGAGCGAGCCGAATCGCAATGAGTCGAGCGATGCAATGGGCCGCGCGCCCATGGTGAAGATGTCGCGCAGGATGCCGCCCACGCCGGTCGCCGCACCCTGATACGGCTCGATGAAGGAGGGGTGGTTGTGCGATTCCATTTTGAAGGCCGCGACCCAGCCGTCGCCGATGTCGATGACGCCCGCGTTTTCACCCGGCCCCTGCACGACGCGCGCGCCGCTCGTCGGAAATTTGCGCAGATGGACGCGGCTCGATTTGTACGAGCAGTGCTCGGACCACATGACCGAGAAGATCCCGAGCTCGGTGTAGTTCGGCTCGCGCCCGAGGATCTGCAGGATGCGCTGGTATTCGTCGTCGGTAATGCCGTGCGAGCGCACGACCTCGGGCGTGATTTGCATGACGGGGCGCATTCTAAACGGGATGACCGGGGGCCTCCGGCGGCTGGGGCCGCGGGCCCCAGACCCCGTCTGCAGGCCAAGCCTCCGCGACACTCGTGCGAATACAACGGAGTGTGTCGCGGAGGCTTGGCCTGCAGACGGGTCCAGGGGCCGTGCCCCTGGCCGCCGGAGGCCCCCGGTCGTTCTCCTACACCGTCGCGAACGCAGCGTCGAGCGCGGACACCAGCTCGTCGATGTCGCTCTTCGTTGCGATGAGCGGCGGCCCGAGGCGGATGATGTTGCCGAAGAGGCCAACTTTGCAGATCATGACGCCGCGCTTCTTCGTCTACTCGAACACCTTCAGCACAGCCTTCGGTGCGGGCGTTTTCGACTGACGGTCTTCCACGCACTCGATCGCCTGCATCAGACCCATGCCGCGGACGTCGCCGATGATCGGGTACTTGTCCTTCAGCGCGTCCAGCTTCTCGCGAAGATAGCCGCCCACGACCGCTGCGTTGTGCGGGAGATCGTGCTCGTCGATGTACTTGATCGTTGCGACTGCGGCGGCGGAGGTGACGGGGTTGCCGCCGAAGGTGGAGAAGGTGAGGGAGGGGAACGCCTGCGCGATCTCGTCGGTCGTGGTCGTGCAGCCGATCGGCGAACCGTTCGCCATTCCTTTCGCGAACGTCATCACGTCCGGCTCGACGTCCCAGTGCTCGATGCCGCACCACTTATCGCCGGTGCGGCCCCAGCCCGTCTGCACTTCGTCGCAGATGAAGATCCCGCCGTAGCGGTGGACGATGTCCGTCACGACCTTGAAGTACTCCTTCGGCGGGACGATGAAGCCGCCGACGCCGAGGATCGGCTCGGCGATCATGCCGGCAATCTGGCCGTCGGTGGTGGTGAGGATCATGTCCTCGATGTCCGTCGCGCAGCGCATCCCGCAGTTGTCCGGCGTTGCGCCGAAGGGGCAGCGATAGCAGTACGGCGCCATCGCGTGCTTGATGCCCGCGACCGCGGTGCCGCCGTGACGCCAGGTCGAGTGACCGGTTGCACTCATGGAGAGCATCGTCCGGCCGTGATACGCGTGGCGCAGTGCGATGAGCTCCTGCCGTCCGGTATACAGCCGCGCGAGCAGCATCGCCGTCTCGTCGGCCTCAGTGCCGCTGTTGGTGAGAAAGCTCCGATTGAGCTTCCCCGGCGTGACGCGCGCGACCTGCGCCGCGAGTTCGGTTGCCGGCTTGTTGATGTAGAGCGTCGAGGTATGCGAGACCTTGTCGATCTGCTCGTGAATGGCCTGATTCACATCCGCATTCGCATGCCCGACCGAGACTGTGAGCACGCCCCCGAAACAGTCGAGGTAGCGATTCCCCCGATCGTCGAAGACATACATGCCTTCGCCGCGATCAATGACGATGGGATCGGCGTAATAAGTGGCCGCCGCGGGCCACGTGTGCTGCTTGTAGGTTTCGACGGTGTCGGTGGTTTCGATGATTTCGGTCATGTTCGTGTTGTCGCCTTACGTGTCATCCCGCGCGCAGCGCGGGATGACGTCGTCATCATGTGTCATCCCGAGCGAAGTCGAGGGATCCCCCGATTCCGGCGGACGCGTCGCGCTCTCGCTGTACCAGTCGGCCGCCAGATCGGTCCACTCGGGATTCATGGTGTGAATGAGCCATTCTTTCTTCGTTCGGGACCAGCGCTTCAGCTGCTTTTCCCGTGCGATCGCCTGCGTCACTTCATCGTACATCTCGTAGTAAACGAGACGGTCGCAGTTGTACTGCGCCGTAAACCCGGCAACTGCTTTGTTCTTGTGCTGCCACACGCGATGCTGCAGCGAATTCGTCATGCCCGTATACAGCACGTTCTGCCACGCGTTCGTGAGCATGTACACGTAATACTGCTTGTTGCTGCCCATAGGGAGGGGATCCCTCGACTTCGCTCGGGATGACACGCCTTCCTACACTGCGGTCGGCGCATACCCCTCGTGATGCTCCTCCGCGTACCCCCCGTGATACTCCTTCGTTTCCGGTCTCTTGATCTGCGAGTGCGCCACGATGCGGTCTCGGCGCAGGCCGCGGAAGTCGTCCAGGGAGGCGAAGCCGCGTTTGTCCATGAACTCGGACATCTCGGTCGTGAGCGCCTTGATCACGTTCGGGCCGATCGCGTGGTCGAGCATCGCGGCCGTGCAGACCTGCACCGTCCCGCATCCGAGGAGGAAGTAGTTGAGGGCGTGCTCGAAGGTGGAGACGCCGCCGATGCCGGAGAACTCCTTCTCCGGAAAGGCGCGTGTCATCTGCGACATCTTTGCGAGTGACAACGGCAGAATCGCCGGACCGCCCAGGCCCCCCGACGAGACGAGACCTTCCACGTTCATCTCGAACTCGAGCGTGACCGGATCGATGAGCGGCAGCGAGGGGAACGTATTCGATGACGCAATTGCATCCGCGCCGCCGCGGAATGTCGCTTCCGCCTCCTCGGCGATGTTCGAGGTCGCGGGCGTGAGCTTCACCCACACCGGAACTTTCGCCACTTCCTTCACCGCCATGGTCGTGACCGAGCAAAGGACCTTGTCCTTGCCCACGTTCGAGCCCATGTCCACGCGGTCCATGTGCGGGCAGGAGAAGTTCAGCTCGAGCCCGTCGGCGCCCGCTTCCTGCACGCCTTTGGTCAGCTCCTGCCAGTTGCGCATCTCCCGGTCATTGCCGGAGCCCGCCATGATCGAGGCGATGAGAATGCGATCGGGGAAGGACTTCTTGATCTGCGCGATCTTCGGCAGCCACCAGTCCACACCCTTGTCGGAGATGAGCTCCCAGTTCCATGACGCCATGAGCGTCGAGCCGGGACGCTTCACCATCGACAGCCGATGCGCCTCGTTGTCGGCGCGCAGAAACTTCGTCTTCGGCCCTTTCACATTCACGACCGGATGCAGCCCGATCGTCTTCGTGACCACGCCGCCCCAGCCGGCATCGAACGCTCGCATGATGTTCGCGTCCGATTCGGTCGGTGGCGCCGATGCCAGCAGAAAAGGGTTTTTGAAGCGAAGACCGGTGAAGATCGTCGACAAGTCGGCCATGGCGTTTCCTTTCGGTGAAGCGGAAATCATACGCCCGCGGATTACAATCTCGCGCATCCAGTCTCATCGAGGGAGGGCCGCATGGCCGACACGGGAGTGATTCGTCACGAAGACGGACGCGTGGAGTTGCGGGATCACCACGCAATCGAGCACAGCCGCCTGTACAGCGAAGACCTCGCACCCGTTCCCATCGCGAAGCGCAACTGGACGACGTACAACTACGCCGCGCTCTGGATCTCGATGGCGCACTGCATCCCCACCTACATGCTCTCCTCGGGGCTCATCGCCGCGGGGATGAACTGGTGGCAGGCGCTCATCACGATTCTCCTCGGCAACACGATCGTGCTCGTGCCGATCCTTCTCAACTCCCATCCCGGCACGAAGTACGGCATCCCCTTCCCCGTCTTTGCGCGCGCGAGCTACGGCACGGTCGGCTCGAACGTGCCCGCGATCATGCGCGCGCTCGTCGCGTGCGGCTGGTTCGGCATTCAGGCGTGGATCGGCGGGCAGGCGCTGCACACCTTCATGCACTCGATCCTGCCCTCGTGGCCGACGCTCCTCGGCGGCCCGATCAGCGGCCACACGCCGACGGAATGGCTCTCCTTCTTCGTCTTCTGGGGGATGAACATCTACATCATCTACCGCGGCATGGACCTGCTGCGGATGGTCGAGAACTGGGCCGCGCCGTTCGTGCTGGTGATGACGGCGCTGCTGCTCTGGTGGGCTGTGTCGCGCGCGGGCGGCGTCGGCCATCTCGTCGCGCATCCCGGAAAGCTCAACACGTGGGCCGCATTCAAGCCGGTCTTCATTCCGTCGCTGACGGCGATGATCGGCTTCTGGGCCACGCTCTCGCTCAACATGCCCGACTTCACCCGCTTCGGCCGCAGCCAGCGCGAGCAGGTTCTCGGACAGAGCGTCGCGCTGCCGACCACGATGACCATCTTCGCGGCGATGGGCGTGATGATCACCTCCGCCGCGATGCTCATCTACCCCGGCGAAGACATCAACAAACTGTGGGATCCGGTGCAGCTGGTCGGTCATTTCACGCAGCCGTGGGTCGTGGCGATCTCGATGTTCACGGTGGTCGTGGCGACGCTGTCGGTCAACATCGCCGCGAATGTCGTCTCGCCTGCGAATGACTTTGCGAACGCGTTCCCGAAGCGCATCTCCTTCCGCACCGGCGGCCTCATCACCGGCATCCTCGGCGTGGTGATGATGCCGTGGCGCCTGCTCGCCGATCCGAGCGGCTACATCTTCGGCTGGCTGGTCGCCTACAGCGGCGGACTCGGATCGATCGCAGGTGTGCTCGTCGCCGACTACTGGCTCGTGCGCGACAAGGAACTCCGCCTCGCCGATCTGTATCGCGAGAACGGCGCGTATACGTACGCGGCCGGATGGAACTGGCGCGCGGTGATTGCGACGGCGGTGGGCTGTTTCCTCGCATGGATCGGCCTCGCCGTTCCGGCGTTCAAGGCGCTGTACGACTACGGCTGGTTCGTCGGCTTCGGCGCGGCGTTCGCGCTGCACTACGCGCTGATGAAACTGTCCAAGCCGGAGATCGTCCCCGCGGCCGAAGTCGCATAAGGTTTCGGCCGCGCGGGAATCGAATCGCCTCCGTACGCGTAACGGAAGGCAGAACTCGTTCGTCGAACCTTCTGCACATGCGCGTACTCACTCTCCTCTTCGCTTCTCTTCTCTCTTTCTCCGCTTTCGCGGAGACGATCGTCTTCCGCAATGCGAACGTCGTCTCGATGACGTCGCCGAAAGTCGCGGAAAAGCAGTCCGTGGTCGTCGTCGACGGCAAGATCGCCTCGATCGTGAAAGCCAGCGCGCCGATTCCTGCAGGCGCGACCGTCATCGATGCGACCGGCAAGTACGTGATGCCGGGTCTCGCCGACATGCACGGCCACCTGCCGCCGCCGAACTCACCGGCGGGCCTGCTCGACGACATCATGTTTCTCTATCTCGCGAACGGCGCGACGACGCTGCGCGTGATGAATGGCTACGACGGCCAGACCAACATTCGCGAGTATCAGAAGAAGGGCGAAGTCGTCGCGCCGAATCTCTACGTCGCCGGCCCGGCCATGAACGCGCAGACGGTGAAGTCGGTGCAGGACGGCATCGACAAGGTCAAACAGCAGAAGAAGCAGGGCTGGGATCTGATCAAGATCCAGACCGGTCTCACGCTCGAGCAGTACGACGCGATTGCGAAGACGGCGAAAGCAGAAGGGATGCGCTTCGGCGGCCACATCCCCGAGTCGGTCAGCCTCCTGCATGCGATGGAGATGGGCCACGAGACGTTCGATCACCTCGACGGTTTCGTCGAGTATCTGAACGGCGAGAAAGGTCCGATCGATCCGAAGAAGCTCGCCGAGGTGGTGAAGCGCTCGAAGGACGCAGGCATCTGGGTCGTGCCGACGAACGCGCTCTGGAACGTCTTCTACAACGGCGTCGAGCTCGATGAGCTGCGCGAGTATCCGGAGCTGCGCTATCTCCCCGCCGGCGCAGTCGACAGCTGGACGAAGCTCTACAACGATCGCGATGCGAAGCTCGGCGAGAGCGCGCAGCACGTGCTCGAAAACCGCGTGAAAATCCTCAACGCCCTCTACAAAGGCGGCGTCAGAATCCTCCTCGGCACCGATGCTCCGCAGCAGTTCACCGTCCCCGGCTTCTCGCTGCATCGCGAGATTGCGGAGATGAAGAAGGCGGGGATGACGAACTTCGACATCCTCAAAGCCGGCACCGTGAACGCGGGGCTGTACTTTGCGAAGCAGGACTCGTTCGGCACGATCGAACCCGGCAAACGCGCCGACCTTCTCCTCCTCGGCGGCAACCCCCTGACCGACATCGCGAACGTCGACAGGATCGAAGGCGTAATGGTCCGCGGCCGCTGGTTCTCGCGCGCCGATCTGGACGCGAAACTGGAGAAGATCGAAGCGAAGTACCCGAGGTAAGGGCCCGGTGTCATCCTGAGCCGCCGGAGGCGCGCCAGCGCCGCAGGACGGTCGAAGGATCCCCGTCCGACAGGCGATGATCACTCCGGCGGCAGGAGATCCCTCGACTTCGCTCGGGATGACACGAGCGCCGCGCTAGCTCATCCAGTTCACTCCCGCTTCCTTGTTCCACTTCGTCGTCATCTTCTTCGACTTGGTCCAGAACTCGATCGAGCCGCGGCCGGTGATGTCGCCGGTGCCGAATTTCGACTCGTTCCAGCCGCCGAAGCCGAACGGCTCGCGCGGCACGGGCACGCCGACGTTCACGCCGACCATGCCTGCACTCGCTTTCTCCATCACGTAACGGGCGACGCCGCCGCTTTCGGTGAAGACCGAGGCGGCGTTGCCGTAGCGCGAGCGCTGCTGGACGCCGAGGGCTTCGTCGACGTTGTTCGCGCGCACGATGACCATCACCGGGCCGAAGATCTCTTCCTGCGCGATGCGCATGTCGGGCGTGACGTGGTCGATGAGCGTCGGACCGACGTAATAGCCGCCTTCTTTCCCCGGCACCGTGTAGCCGCGTCCATCGACCAGCACTTTCGCTCCCGCCTCTTCCGCCTCGGTGATGAAGCGCTCGATCCGTTCTTTCGCCGCTTTCGAAATGACCGGCCCGAGGTGGACGCCGGGGACCATCGAGCGAACGATGTTGGCCATGCGCTCGATGATGTGATCGGTCGCGCCGACCGCCATCATCACCGACGCAGCCATGCAGCGCTGACCCGCGCAGCCGGACATCGACGCGATCACGTTGTTCGACGTCATCTCCGGCTCCGCGTCCGGCATGACGATGAGGTGATTCTTCGCGCCGCCCAACGCGAGCACGCGCTTCAGATTCGACGACGCGCGGCGATAGACGATCTTCGCCACATGCGTCGATCCGACGAAGCTCACTGCTTCGATCGCCGGATGGTCGCAGATCGCTTCGACCGTTTCCTGGCCGCCATGGACGATGTTCAGAACGCCGTCGGGAAGACCGGCTTCGCGGAGCAACTCGGCAATGCGGCCGGCGCTGATCGGCACCTGTTCGGACGGCTTGAGGATCATGCAGTTCCCGAGCGCGAGTGCGTTGGGGATGGTCCAGTTCGGAACCATGTTCGGGAAGTTGAACGGCGTGATCGAGGCCACGATGCCGACCGGATAGCGCTCCACGCGGCATTCGACGCCGCGCGAGACTTCGAGCACTTCGCCGGGGACGATCTGCGGCAGCGAGCAGGCGAACTCGCACAGCTCGGCCGACTTGAGCACTTCCGCTTCCGCCTCGCCGCGCACCTTGCCGTTTTCTTCGGAGACGAGGCGCGCGAGCTCGTCGATGTTTTTCTCGAGCAGCGCCTTGTAGCGATAGAAGACCTGCGCGCGCTCTTTGATCGGGGTCGACGACCAGCCGGGGAATGCCTTCTGCGCCGCGTCGACCGCGCGGTCGACTTCGGTCATGCCGGAGAGCGGCACGCGCGAGATCACCTCACCGCTTGCGGGATCTGTGACGTCGAGCGTCGAACGATCCGGTGCGTCGACGAACTGGCCGCCAATGTAATTGCGAACGTCAGGGTAGCGGGTCGGAACCGCCGCTTCGATTGCGGACATGGAGTGCTCCTTTGTTTTGTGGAGGGACATTATGCGGTGGCGAGTGAAGTGTGGCGAGTTGCCAGGGCAGCAT
>JALYOB010000376.1 GCA_030857085.1 Acidobacteriota bacterium
CTCCATACGCGCGCGCGTTTTGCACCTTGGGCACATCGTGCACCGTCGCAGAAAAATCGGCGCCGAGGTCGTCTCAGACGGCGTTTCCTTTCGGGTGTGGGCGCCGGCGCACGAGCGCGTCTCGGTGGTCATCGACGGTCAGCCAACCGCAATGCACCGCGAAGACCACGGCTATTTCTCGGCCGTCATCAAAGACGCCCAAGCCGGCACCCTCTACAAATACCGCCTCGGCGACAGCGACTTCCCCGACCCCGCCTCACGCTTCCAGCCCGAAGGGGTCCACGGCCCCTCGCAGGTCATCGATCCTGCGCAATATCGCTGGCGCGATGACGACTGGCGCGGCATCGAGGGCAAAGGCCGCGTCCTCTACGAAATGCACGTGGGGACATTCACACGCGAAGGTACCTACGACGCCGCCACAGAACATTTCGCCGCCCTTGCAGACGTCGGCATCAACACCATCGAGCTGATGCCGGTCAGTGCATTCGCCGGCACGTTCGGGTGGGGCTATGACGGCGTCGACTTATGGGCGCCATTCGCACCGTACGGCACGCCCGATGACCTGCGCGCGTTCGTCGATGCCGCGCACGCACACGGCATCGGCGTCCTCCTCGACGTCGTCTACAACCACCTCGGTCCCGACGGCTCGTATCTGAAAGAATTCACCCCCGCCTACACCACCGACAAGTACAAGAACGAGTGGGGCGAGGCGATCAACTTCGACTGCGAGCATTCCCACGGCGTGCGCGACTTCGTCTGTGAAAACGCGGCCCACTGGATCGACGAATACCACTTCGACGGGTTCCGCATCGACGCCACACAATCGATGCTCGACGACACCGAGAAACACATCCTGCGCGAGCTCACTGAACGGGCCCGCGAGGCCGCGAATGGCCGCAGCATTTTCATTGCCGGCGAAAACGAGCCGCAGAACACGAAGCTGCTGCGCGAGTACGGTCTCGATGCATTGTGGAACGACGACTGGCATCACAGTGCGCGCGTCGCCGCCACCGGCCGCAATGAGGCCTATTACACCGATTACCACGGCCATCCGCAGGAATTCGTCTCCATGGCCCGCCATGGTTTTCTCTATCAGGGGCAGCGGTACAAATGGCAGAAGAAGCGCCGCGGCACGAGCTCGCGCGACATCGCTGCCGAGCGGCTGGTCTGCTACTTACAGAACCACGACCAGATTGCGAACTCCGGTCGCGGCGATCGCATCGACAAACTCACGTCCCCCGGCCGCCTGCGCGCCATCACGGCGTTGATGCTCTTACAGCCGCAGACGCCGATGCTCTTTCAGGGACAGGAATTCGCATCCTCCGCGCCCTTCGTCTTCTTCGCCGATCACAAGCCCGAGCTCGCGGAAAAAGTGCGCAAAGGACGGCGTGAATTCGTGGAGCAGTTTCCGTCCCTCAAAGGATTCGACCTCCCCTTGCCGGACGAGCGCGCGACGTTCGAGATGTGCAAGCTCGATCACAAGGAGCGCGAGACGCACGCGCCGGTCGTCGCATTGCACCGCGACTTACTGAGTCTTCGCCGCGAAGCGCCATTTTCCGCGCAGCGCAAGGACCTCATTGAAGGCTCGGTACTCGCCGACGAATGCCTCGCCTTGCGCTGGTTCGCAGAAGACGAGCGTCTGCTCATTGTGAATTTCGGACCGAGCCTGCAGCTCGATCCCGCTCCCGATCCGCTGCTCGCGCCGCCGCCCGGCTTCGAACGCTGGAGCATTCTCTGGTCGAGCGAAGACGCGCGCTATGGCGGCAACGGAATGCCGCAGCCCGATTGCGAGGAGAACTGGAGGATTACCGCGCATTCGGCGGTGCTCCTGAAGCCTGTGTGACGGGGCAGCCCGCGTTTGCGCGCGAATGACGCTCAGTCCGCGACCCGCAGTTCGTCGCGCACATCGCGCACGCCCTGCACCAGCTCACACACGTCCACCGCCGCCCGTCTCGCATGGTGCGCGGCCACGGTTCCGGTGAGCGTCACGATCCCGTTCGCAACCGCGACCTCGATGCCGCGCGCGTCCGCAACCTCGTGGTCGGTCATCAGCCGCTCGCAGACATCCTCGCGAATGCGCTCGTCGCTGCGCTCGGAACCGATGTTCCAGCCGCGCTCCGCACTGTGCGTCAGTTCGGCGCCGCTGACCTCGAATCCTTCGCCTTCATAGCCGAAAATGCCGCGGTTCGGGTTCACCATACGGCGAGACTCAGCAATGGACGGACCAGCTACAATCCCCCGCATGTGCCGCTGGTGCAAGGGAGTGGTGAGCGGGCGCCGTCGCACCTTCTGCTCGGATGCATGCGTCCACGAATGGCGCCTCCGCTCGAGCACGTCGTATCTGCGCGAATGCGTCTTCGAGCGCGACAAAGGCGTCTGCGCCCTCTGCGGCATCGACACCCACAAACTCCGCCGCAAAGTCATGCGCCTCCCCATCGGCGACCGCATGCGCGAGCTCCGCTCTCTCGAAGAGCACGGCATGATCCACCAGAAACGCAAGTCGTGGTGGGAAGCCGACCACATCCTCCCCGTCGTCGAAGGCGGCGACTCGAACCTCGAAAACATGAGGACGCTTTGTATTCCATGTCACCGAGGGGTGACTACGGAGTTGAGGTTGAGGAGGAAGCGGTGAGATCGTGGGGTTGTCCGTTGTCCGTTGTCCGTTGAAGGTGACTCCGGCGACACCGCACCCAAAACGGAGAACGGATAACGGAGAACCGCCGCCGCGCAACGCGCGGCGCCGAACCCGGCAGCACTTTTGAACTCCCCCGCGCCAGGAGCTCTCTATGCGCAAAGCGACACTCGTCCTTTTCGTCGTGCTGCTCACTGCCTGCAGCACCAACCCCGCAACGGGAAAACGGATGTTCAACATCGTCTCCGAGTCGCAGGAAATTGCGATCGGGGAACAGTCTCACTCCGAAATCGTCCGGCAATTCGGCGTCTATGACGAAAAGCCGGAGCTCAATCGCCTCGTCGACCGCATCGGTCACCAGCTCGCCGCCGCCTCGGAACGCCCCAATCTGCCGTGGCAATTCACCGTCCTCGACACGCCGATGGTCAACGCCATGGCCCTGCCGGGCGGGAAGATCTACGTCACGCGCGGGATGCTCGAACGCATCAATTCCGAGGATGAGCTGGCGGGGGTGATCGGCCACGAGATTGCGCATGTGACCGCGCGTCACAGTGCACAACAGATCTCGAAACAGCAGCTCGCGCAGTTCGGCATGGTGTTAGGCGCAGTGGTCGCCGGCCCGCAGGTCCTGCAGCAATACGGGCAGCTCGCCGAGCTCGGCCTCGGGCTCCTCTTCACCCGTTACTCACGACAGCACGAAACGCAGGCCGACCTTCTCGGCACCGGCTACATGGCCCGCGCGCACTTCAATCCCGTCGGCGCCGAGCGGATGCTGATGACGTTGCAGCGCCTCGACAAGAATCCGGCGACCGGCGTCGATCGCTATTTCATGTCCCACCCCGATCCCGCGAAGCGCGTGCGCGACGTGCAGCAGAAGGTCGCAGAACTCGGCGGCATGACCTCGTCCGCTGGATTCGATGCGCCCGATCGCAATGCGTATGTGCGCCTGCTCGACGGCGTCATCACCGCCAACAGCACCGAACGCACGGTGATCCGCAATGGGATGGTCTACGACCTCCACCACAATCTCGTGATCAGCACGCCGCGCGGCTGGGTTGCGTCGGCGGACCCGGGCGTGCTCTTCGCCATGCGCCCGCTCGGCCGCGGCGCGAACAGCACCTACTTCGTCGCGCAGGAAGTCGACGCGCGCGAATTGCAGGGCGCGAATGCGCAGGACGCCATCCGCGTCCGGCTCCAGCAAATGGGCCTGCAATTCCTCGGCTCGCGCGAAGGGCGGATGAACAGCGGCGAGCGTTTCGCCATCGACGTCTGGCAGGGACAGACGCAAAGCGGCGTCGTGGGCGTCGAGACGACCCAGTTCATGCACGGCGATCACGTGGCGGTGATGATGTTCGTCTCGCCGAACGTGAGCCGCACGGCCAGTCCGTTAGGCGACGTTCTTTCGCGCATGAGCGTCGACACGCGCGCCGTGCGCGCCGCCGATCCGCCGCGCATTCACGTCGCCACTGTGCGTCAGGGTGAGTCGTGGGCCGAGCTCGCGCGCCGCGCGACCGGCCGCAGCGCCGACGCGGAAGCGGTTGCGAATCTCAATGGCTTCGACCTCAGTACGCCGCCGCAGGGCGGCATGATGGTCAAGCTGCCGGAAGAGGTCGTGACCGAATAGGCAGTACCGCATCCTCGCTTCGCGCGTCGTCGCCGCTGGCGACGACCGCGAAGCGCGATTTCATCCGCAGGAACGGCCGTTCCACTCCGTAATACGTCGCAGTTGCAATCACCAGCGTCAGTGCAATGCTGATCGCATAGAGCATCACCGTTTCGTTCGTGAGCGAGAGCGTCAGGCGGATCGCCACCTCGTGAAACATGTAGATGCTGAACGAGAGGTTTCCCAGAAAATCGAACGGCTTCGAGGGAAATCGCAGCAGTGAACGTGGATTCGTGGAGACGTTCACGATCAGTACGCCGAACAGCACCGCGGGCCAGACATAGCTGAACATCGGCTTGCCGGATTCGGTCAGTAACAGATACGCGATCAGCAGACACGCAATCCCCTGCGTCACACGGCTGTGCAGCATGCCGAGAAACTTCTTGTGGAAGACACACCAGGCGAAGAGGCCACCGATGGCCATGCACTCGATGCGCGTAAAGTAGAAATAGCTGATGACGATGTTCCAGACGCGCAATGCATCCGCGTCCGCACGATTCGATTGCGCCATCCACAGTGAGCCGTAGCGCAATGCGAGCATGGCCGCGATCACGATGATCGCGAGCGTCACGAAGCTCCGGAAGCGTCGCAGGAGCAGCGGCCAGACGAGATAGAACTGCTCTTCCACGCCGATCGACCAGGCCGGCTCCGCGAACGGCACCGGCGCGAACATGCTCAATGC
>JALYOB010000377.1 GCA_030857085.1 Acidobacteriota bacterium
CGCTTTCCCTCCAATGTGAGGGAAAGCGGCAGCCCGTTCCTCGCGCCGCCGCTCGCCGCGGCGGCGCTCATCACGCGAATCCGCCCTCCCTCCGGCGAGAACTTCACCGCATTGCGTGTCGAGGTCTTTCACAGGAGGATCTCCAGCCATGCGAGGGATGCTGGTGAGCGGCGTGCGAAACGGTGGCAATGAACTCGTCCTTTGAACGATCGAACGCGGCGAGATCGTCGAGCGCTTTGCGCAGATCGTGCTCGGCCGCCTGACGCGCGGCGCTGATCGAGCTGATGACGAGCGCAGTCACGGTGAAGACCGCCAGGCGCACGGCGTCGTCAAAGCCGAGATCGAACCATGCGATCGCGAGCGACGAGAAAAACGTCGCGAGCAGGCCCGGTCCCGCACCCGCATACGCGGCGACGAGCATCACCGCGAGAAAGTACGGTGCGGTCGAGAAGAAAGTGCGGCGGCGGCGCTGACGCGTCACTTCGCGAGAGTGGCGACTGCTGCCGCGTCGTGGCGCGTGAGCACCGGCAACGCGCGGCGGCCGCGAACGCGCCAGAGCCAGTAGAACATCGCCACGAACACGAGCACGATCGGAAGCGCGCGCATGGGCGCGGTGGTGAAGGGTTCGGGGAGCACTTTCGCGACGCGATGGCGGATCGAGAAAAACGATCCTGCGGCGATGAAGAGCGCGAAGCACATGCGCCAGAGGTGACGCGCCAGACGGCGGCCGCCGTGCAATGTGCTGGAGCGGAAGATGCGGAGGTCGCCGAACGCCGCGAGCAAGGTGATGGTGGCGAGGAAGAAGAACATCGGGAATGGCACGCCATTCAGAACGCGGCGCGGGCTGTGGAACGCTTCGAAGCCGCGCATGTAGGTGATGACGGTGAATGCGAGCGCGAAAACGAGTGCGGCGATGTTGATGCGAGTGGCGGCGCGCGATGCGGGGCGCACGGTCGTGAGGGCGGTGGAAACGAAGTAGAGCGGCAGGATTCCGCCGATCACGTTGCCGTCGGTCGGGCTTTTGAGAAATCCGAGGATGGAGGCGGTGATGCCCATGACCGCCATGGCGTAGACGAAGACAAGCCCGCTGCGCCTGTGGATGCTCCCGCCTTTTTTCACGAGCAGCGCGAGCGCGCCGAGGAGAATGGCGAGGCCACCGGCGGCAATGTGAATCGGGAGGAGCATGCCCGAGTGTACGCGGCGGTGCCGCGAAAGTTTTCTTCGAGTGCGGCGATGTTAGTCGCCGCTTGTACTGCGAAGAGGGTCAGGCGGTGCAGAGCCGCTGCAGTTCGCGCTCGGCCATGGCGCGGAGCTCGGAGGCGAGGCGCCAGTCGCAGTCGGCGCTCATCGTCTTCATCTCCGTGCGCAGGACGAGCGTGGCGAACGAGCGGGGCTCGAACTGCTGCGGAATCTCGAGCGCGCATTGGCGGCGGCCGAAGCGGTGCACGAACTCGCGCGAGCCCTGACGGCGCCATCCCGGCCGCGACATGAGCAGTTGCAGCGAAATCGCCTCCACGCGCGGACGCGCGCTCCCTTGTGCAGCGAGGACGATGGTGCGGTAAACGCTCGCCGCCGCCGCCCGCGCCGTTGCAGTGCGAAGCGCGCGGTCTGTGTGTACGGCGAGATCGAACAACCGCAGCCGCTCCGCCCGAAGCTCACGCAGAACAGTAGAGACGGAGACTGCGCGGCGAGGGCGAGGGGACATGGGGGGCATGGACATTAGAGTAAAGGACAAAGGGCGGGGAGCCAACGGGGAAAAGGTGCGGAGGACGCGCGCGCTCATGCCTCGTGGCGAGCCCGCGCAGCATGAGCAGCGTCGCGCGGCGGTCTGGGCACGCGCGTCAGCCTTCCGGCGTCGCCTTGATCGTTTGCGCGGCGCGCTGCACCCGCGCCGCCCGCCGCGCCTCCTCCACCTCGCGCACGATGTCGCCCGCCCAGACGCCGTAGACCTCGGCCGTCTCCAGGAGCGTTTCCAGGCTGGGCATGTTGCCTCCCTTCTCGAGGGAGCCGAGATAGTTCGGATTCATGCCGCTGCGCTGCGCGGCGGTCACGATTGACCAGCCGCGCGCGAGCCGCAGTCGCTGCAGAATCGCCCCGAACTGCACGGCATCCCGACTCGTTGAGCCAAGCTTAGGCATGATGGAGAAGGATAGCCCTCCCGCCGCCGCCCGCTCCGCCTCGCGAGTGACAATTACGCGACCATTTCACATCCATGGCTGTGACCACCCTCCTGCGGATGCACGTGAATCACATCCAGGGATGTGGTTGTGGCCCATTCTCATTGTCGAACCGCAGCCATGGATGTGATCGGCCGCTGAACGAGAGCCGCTCGGAGGCTGCGCGCGAGGCGAAAAGACACGCGAGTTCGTCGCGATGACAGCCAGGGATGTGAATCGTTCTCCCGCGTGCGGTGAGCACCACAGCCATGGATGTGGTTCGCACGGGTGAATGCGCTTCGAGCACATCCCGGGGTGCAGTCGGTGGCTGCTCGCGCCGCGCGCCGTCGTTTCGGTACGGCCGACCCAAGCCGTAGACTTTCCGCATGGCCGGTAAACGCGCGAGAGTGGTCACGACGGCGAAGAACATCTGGATTCTCGCGAAGGCCGCGGCGTCGTCATGGGTCGACGATTACGCGCAGAGCATGGGGGCGGCGCTGGCGTATTACACGATGCTCTCCATCGCGCCATTCCTGCTGATCGTGATCTCGCTGGCGGGGATGATGTTTGGGGTAGAAGCGGCGCGAGGGGAGATCGTCGCGCAGTTGCAGGGGCTGATGGGCCGGCCGGGGGCGCAGGCGGTGCAGAACCTGCTCGAGAGTGCGAGCAAGCCCGCGGAAAGCGTGATCGCCACCGTGGGCGGTGTCGCCCTGCTGCTGCTCGCCGCCACCTCCGTGTTCGCCGAATTGCAGGATTCGCTCGATCGCATCTGGCGTGCGCCGAAGCGAAAGAGGAAGCCAATCTGGACGCTGCTGCGCACGCGCCTGCTGTCGTTCGGAACGATCGCCGGCATCAGTTTTCTGTTGATGATCTCCCTTGTGGTGAGCGCCGGCCTGGCGGCATTCGGAAAGATGTGGGGATCGCGTTTTACCGACTGGCAGGCGACGGTCGCCGCCGTGAACGCCATCTTCAGCTACGTGCTCACCACCACCGTCTTCGCGATGATCTACAAGGTGATGCCGCGGGCGAAGGTAGCGTGGACGGACGTCCTGATCGGAGCAAGCGTCACCTCGCTCCTCTTCACGATCGGCAAATCGCTCATCGGCATCTACATCGGCCGGAGTGGCGTGACATCCGGCTTCGGCGCCGCCGGCTCGCTGGTCATGGCCATGATCTGGGTCTACTACTCCGCCCAGATCTTCCTCCTCGGCGCCGAGTTCACCTGGGCGTACGCCCTGACCTTCGGCTCGCGCAAAGCTCAGAAACTCCCCGGCGCGGCACCCGCGGTGCCGAGCAAGGCGGGGGACCAGAAGCCGGACGGGATGATGGTGGAGGCGAAGGAGGCGGCGAGGGAGGGTGGGGCATGACCGAGACGTGAGCGGTCGTACCTGCATCGCGTGCGAAGGAGCGCGGGCGTCACTCCACAACTGGTGGAAGAAAGTTGCTACTCTTCCGGCGGTCCAACCAACACACGCACTTCGCAACGGCGGTGAGGAGAATAGTTGCTTACCGGAGAAATCCGTAGTCAGGTCGACGCCATCTGGAACGCCTTCTGGTCCGGAGGCATCTCGAATCCGCTGGAAGTCATCGAGCAGATCACCTATCTGCTCTTCATCCGCCGTCTGGACGAGCTGCAGCTCAATGAAGAATCGAAAGCCGCGCGGCTCGGCACGCCGGTGGAGCGGCGCATCTTTCCGGCGGGCAAAGACGCCCACCCGCTGAAGCGGCGGCCGTATGACGACTATCGCTGGTCGCGCTTCCGCAACTTCGAGGCGAAGGAGATGTACGAGGTCGTCTCCGAACGGGTCTTCCCGTTCCTGCGCGCGATGGGCGGCGAAGGGTCGACCTACTCGCACCACATGAAGGACGCGCGCTTCACCATCCCAACGCCCGGCCTGCTGGCGAAGGTGGTCGACATGCTCGACCGCGTGCCGATGGAGGAGCGCGACACCAAGGGCGATCTCTACGAGTACATGCTCGGCAAGATCGCCACGGCCGGGCAGAACGGGCAGTTCCGCACGCCGCGCCACATCATCCGGCTGATGGTGGAACTGGTCGCGCCGACACCGGGTGATGTGGTCTGCGATCCCGCCTGCGGCACGGCCGGCTACCTCGTCGCGGTCGGCGAATACTTGCGCGACAAGCATCCGGAGCTTTTTCGCGACGCCAAGAAGCGCCGGCACTTTCACGAGGGGCTGTTCCACGGCTTCGACTTCGACAACACCATGCTGCGCATCGGCAGCATGAACATGCTCCTGCACGGCGTCGAGAGCCCCAACATCACCTATCGCGACTCGCTCTCCCAGGATCACGCGGGAGAGGAAGAAAAGTACACGCTCGTGCTGGCCAACCCGCCGTTTGCCGGCTCGCTCGACTATGAAGGGACAGCCAAGGACCTGCTGTCGATCGTGAAGACGAAGAAGACTGAGCTCCTTTTCCTCGCCCTCTTCCTGCGCCTCCTGAAACCGGGCGGCCGGGCGGCGGTGATCGTCCCCGAGGGAGTGCTGTTCGGCTCGAGCAAGGCCCACAAGGAGCTGCGGCGCGTGCTGGTCGAGGACCAGAAGCTCGACGCCGTGATCTCCCTCCCCAGCGGCGTCTTCAGGCCGTACGCTGGCGTCTCGACGGCGATCCTGCTCTTTACGAAGACGAACTCCGGCGGCACCGACACGGTTTGGTTCTATGACGTCGACGCCGACGGCTGGAGCCTCGACGACAAGCGCACGCCGCTGTTGTCACACGAAAAGCTCGGCGCCATTCCCACGATGCCGTTGAGTGAGGAGGAGCACACAAAGAACAACCT
>JALYOB010000378.1 GCA_030857085.1 Acidobacteriota bacterium
GGTCTTTACCGTCTGTTCGCCCACGCCTAACAGCGCAGCGATGCGCTTGTTGCGATCGCCACGGGCAACGAGGCCGAGGACTTCCTGTTCGCGATCGGTGAGCGGAGAGGGTTGTGCGGTGTGGTCGGCGAGGCGGCATGACGCCTCCGCCGCGATATAGCGGCGGCCGGAATGCACGGAGCGGACGGCGTCGATGATCTCGCCAGAGTCGGCGCGCTTGAGCACGTATGCGTGTGCGCCGGCGGCGATGGCACCACACACGTGTTCTTCATCGCTGTAATTGGTCAATACCACCACGCGGACGGAACGCTCCTGTTGCCGCAATCGCGAGATGATGCCGATACTGGACCCGCTCGCGCCGAGTTGCAGGTCGAGCAATACGACGTCAGGCTGGCAGGAGTGCACGAGCGGCAGCACCTCCTCGGCGCTCGCGCCTTCTCCGACGACCTCGAGATCGGCGTGTGGCCGCAGGATGGCCCTCAGGCCAGCGCGGACGACGCAATGGTCGTCCACTGTGACAATGCGGATCGAACGTCTCTGTGCCATTCCCGTCACGCATCCACCTCCACAATGATTTCCACACCACCCGCAGGATCGTTGACAATGGACAGCAAAGCACCCATTTCCGCAGCGCGCTCGCGCATGCCGCGGAAGCCGGCACTCGCAACGGCAAGTTCATCGCGGCGAAATGCGCCCGATCCGCGGCCGTCATCCCGAATGACGAGGATCACTTTCTTCGGCTGAAAGCGGAGCGTGACTTCGATGCGCGTGGCACGCGAGTGACGCAAAGCATTGGTCACCGCCTCCTGGGCCACGCGAAAGAGGTGCAGGTCCGCGCCCGGTTTCGCGAGCGCGCGCGGCTCGCCGTCCACCGACAGATCCGCCGTCACCGGCAATCCCTCGGTCAGTGTGGAGAGCATGCGCCGGAGCCACTGTACGACTCCGCCGTTTTCGGACATGTCGCGAAGCTCGAAGAGCGCCCGCTTTGATTCCACGAGCGTTTCCCGCGTCAGACGTTTGATGAAGCGTAAGGCGTCGCGCGCGCTGGTCAGATCGCCGGACTGCAATCCCGCATCGGCGTGCAATAAGACGCCGGTCAATCCCTGGCCGAGGAGGTCGTGAAATTCGCGTGCGATGCGTTCGCGCTCGGCGCTGACGATCTCCGTGCGGACGCGCGCCTCATAGCGCCGAATTGCGGCGTGCACCAGCACAATGAGCGTCGCCGCGACCGGCGCAATGAACAGCACGATGAGAGGTACGCGCGCGGCGAACTGCGGCGTCCAGGCCGGGTGAATGAAATCCATGTGCTGGAGGTGCTACTCCGGTAGCACCGCGAACATAACAGAGCGTTTCCGAGTGGTCAACGCACTGTGACGAGCTCCGTGTGACGGAGCCGCAACGGTTCGGACATGGCCGCGGATAAGGCGATGCGGATTTCCTTTCCTGCATATGTCGGATCGAGGATGCGCACTGCATTCTCCAGCCACGGAACGCCGCGTTCGAAAGGGACCGGCTGTCCGTCGACGAAGAACGCATTCCCGCGGCGACTGATGATCATGCGCTGCGTGCCATCGACACTGACGGTCTGCACCATCACCGTGACGCCGGACTGCGGACGCGCAATGTCTCCAATGATCGCCAGCTCCATGCATTGTGAGTAACTGCGCATCCGGAGCATGCGCGCGCGCGGACGCACCTCGACCAGTGACGGCTGCACTCCGGTCGCACAGAGGTCGACTGCGGCCAAAGGACCTGCGCCGAGGAGTACGGCGGCGATGGCGAGGGACGCGACAGTGAGCGTTGCGACGGCCGCCTGACGGCTGCGCACTCCAGTGCGCGCGCGCGTGTCATCCATGATGGCGACAATGCGCGACTCGAGTTGCGTTGGTGTTACACCCACAGCCGCGCGTGGAAGCACACCGTGTTCTCCTGCAATGGCGAGGAGTGCGGCCGAATAATGGGCCGGCATTGCGGTCGCGGCGAGGACGGCGTCATCGCATGCTTTTTCCCGCTCCGCGCGGCCTCCGCGAAGGGCGACCAGGACGAGCGGGTGAAACCAGAGGATTGCACCGGCGACGCGCTCAATGGCGCGGAGGAGCGTGTCATGCCGCGCGACATGCGCGAGCTCGTGCAGGAGAACGAAACGCAGGCGTTGCTCGGTCCATCCTCGGGCGGCGGACGGCAGCACGATCGCGGGCCGGAAGATGCCGCAGGTGAATGGCGCGTGCACGGATCCGATTGCGAGTGCAACGCGACGGCGGACGCCGAGCTCCGCGGCCGCCGTGGCGAGCATTGAGAGCCAGGAGGGGGACGCGACCGGCGTGGCGCGGCGGACGCGCAGATGGAGAGCGATGGCACCGCATGCAATCCAGACCAGGCTCGCCGCTGCGCCGATCAGCCAGATGGTGACGACCATAACCGCGGCGCGCGGCGACCAGCGCCAGCTGATCCACGGCTGCATCGGCAGTGCGACGCGGAACGGTGTGATCACTCCGACGGCGCCGACCAGCGCCGCCACGCAGATCGTCGGCGCGGCTGCCGGTACCCACCAGACGACATGGCGCCACGCGGCCGGCGCGCGGCGCAGAAGCAGCGCGAGCGGAACCGCGACAGCACCAATCGCCGTGGCATACAGGACGGCGGCGGCGAGAACGACGAGCATCCGTCGCTCCTACCACGCCGTTTCGACGGCGTCAGTGCCGGGTGGGATGAACGGCCGGAATGACAGCGCAAACGGCACGACACGTTGGGAAATGGGTTTTGTTTGTTTCCTACGGCCGCTCTTTGCGCGAGTCGATCAGTTTCTTGAGCCGCGCCACTTCATCGCGGGTGAGCTTCCGATCTGAGGTGTCGAATAACGCGACCGCGGCATCGGCGAGCGACCCTTCGAAAAATGTCTCGACCACACGCGCGAGCGCGGACTGACTGGCCTTGTCCGCCTTCATGGTCGGCTCGTACAGATAGCGCTGCCCTTCGGCGCGATGGCGGACGTAATGCTTGCGCTCGAGCTTCACCAGCATCGCCCGAATCGCGGAGTAGCTCGGCGGATCGGGGAGTTCGGCGTGAATTTCGGCGGCGGACGCAACACCGCGGCGATAGAGCACGTCCATGATCTGCCGTTCGCGCGGGTGGAGTTTTTCGGGTGACGGAACGCGTCGCATCGCCTGTCCTGCAAAGTAGCACACGCTGAGCGCCACAGGCGGCTGTAATGGGGGAATCAGCATCGCGCGCGGCACAAACGGACACGCCGCGGGGATGATTGTGCTGTGCTGCGTCGCGACAAGGCCGCAGTAGAATCACGCGCAACGTGTTCGAAAATCTTCAGGAAAACGAAGGTGAGAAGAGTCTGCACCTCGCTGCGAGAATGTTCTACCTCCTCGCGGTCTGCAATGGGATTGCGGCCGTTGCCGCGTTCCTGCTCTATGCCGACCGGCCGCGCATTCTGGTGCTTTTCTTCGTCGTTTCGGCGATCTCCTCGTTCGCGTCCTGGAAGGTCGCGCGTGGTGTCGAAGAAGGGCGCCGCTGGGCGAAGTGGCTCGGCGTCGCACTGGCTGCACTGTCGCTGCCGAACATTCCTGTCGGAACGCTGCTGGGCGTTCTGACGCTGAGGCATCTCAATCGCGCCGACAAGGCGGGATTGTTCGGACAAACCGTGCCGCGCGACGAAGCGGTTTCGATGCACGCGCCTTCCACCACCATCCGCGGCGCAATTGCGGGAGGAGCGGCCGGCCTTCTTCTCCTTCTCTTTCTTCTTCTGGCGATCGGGCGGCCGGACGATTACGTACAGAAGCTGCTGTTGCTCGTCGGCGGCGGTGCGGCGATCGGCGCGTTCGCCGGATTTCTCTTTCGCGGCCGAGTGCGCGCGGCCTGAGTGTCCATGACGCCGGTGTTCCACCTCTCCCTCCCCGTTCGTTCCGTCGACGAGTCCGTCGCGTTCTTTGCGGACTTGCTCGGCGCAACGGTCACGCATCGCGACGCGTCGGGGTATGTGAATCTGGAGTGGTTCGGGACGCAGCTCACGCTCGCCGCCGGTGTAGACCTGCCGATTTCCGGCGAGTTGCACTTCGGGATCAACGTCAATCTGGAAACGTTCGAGCGGATGGCGACGGCGTTCGCGGCGAGTGCCCCGAACGCGATCGCAATGCAGCCGAAGGTCGTCGATGCGGGAACGCCGCGCGAGCGGCGGAAGATGTACGTCCGCTGCCCGAGCGGCTACCTCATTGAACTGAAGGCGTTCGCCGCCGCCTAACGGCTCTCACCGGCGCGCATCTGCGGCTGCAGCATGCTGGAACGGTTGCCTTCGGTGTCGAAGAACGACACGTAGAGGCCGACGCCGGGAATCTCCATCGGCTCGCCGAGGACTTTGCCGCCTGCTTCGGTGACCTTGCGCATCGAGGCCTGAATGTCGTCGACCGCAATGACCACAGACGGATACTGCGCCGGCCATTCCGGATTGTTCTGATGAAAGCCGCCATTGATCGCACCGGGCTTGACCGGAAAACCCTGCGCGTCGGTCTCAGTGGTGGTTGCGAGGACGTAATTGCCCATCTCGGGGCCGAGGATCTGGGTCTGCCACTGGAAGGCCGTCTGGTAGAACTTTGCCATCCGTTCGCGGTCGTGATAGGGCATTTCGAAGTGAACGACGGAATCCATCAAATCTCCTCCTGATGTGTACGTTGCGCAATGAGCGGGACATTTCGTCCTCCGCGATCACGGCAGTGTGTAATCGAGCTCGTAGGAGTGTTTTCCTTCCGCAATGATGATGTTCATGCGGCCGCTGATGCCGGTCAGCTGGTCTGTGCCGGAGTCGGGAATGATCGTGATGTTGAGGGACGGCTCGCCGCGATTCATCGTGCCGAAGTGCTGCATGGCGAAGCTGCCCGTGCGGCCGTGGAGCGTTCCGGTGACGCGTTCGATGGCCACATAACCGGCCGAGCCCTGCACAGTGC
>JALYOB010000379.1 GCA_030857085.1 Acidobacteriota bacterium
ACGGGTAGTCGTGCCCGACGCACCGGCAGGCACAGTGAGCATCAACATCACGCGCATCGGCGGCGCAATGTCGACCAGCGGCCCGATCTTCACCGTCACCGAAAGCGCGCCGCCGCGCATCACACGCGTCACGCCCACCGCCGCTGCAGGCGCGGAGATCGTGCTCGAAGGAACGTCCTTCCGCGCGCCGTACACGTTCGCCATCGACGGCCGCGTGCTGTCGAACGTCACGCTCTCCCCCACCCGCGCCGTCGTCCGTCTGCCGAACGACGTCGCGCCGGGAACGTATCCGGTCGGCGTGCTGAACGCGGCCGGCAACATCGCCAGCGTCGGCCCCTCGATCAACATCCGCGCAACCGGCGTGGTCATTCGCCGCATCGTCGCGCGCTGCTCACCCACGGAAGGTGGTGCGGACGTGACCATCGAAGGCGCCGGCTTCGCCGCCGGTGCGAGCGTCACGTTCAACGGCATCGCCGCAAGCAACGTCACTGTCGTGAACGCGACCACCATCACCGCACGCGTTCCGGCAAACGAGGCCCGCGCGGCAACCGTCACCGTCACCAACAGCGACGGCACGTCGTCCACGCTCACCAACGCATTCCGCTATGTCTCGCCGTTCGATCCCGCCGGCTGCGCGACGACGTCGAAGGCACGCGGCGCGCGCCACTAGGTCACGCTTTTTCGTTCGACGGGCGGCCTTGCGGCCGCCCGTCTTTTTTGGCCGTGTTGCGCCGGCATGGCGCCCTCCGCAGCCCTCGTGTATCCTGCCCTTCGTCCGCCCCAAATAACCATCGGTCAGGGATCACGAACAATGAGCCACATCTCGCGTGTGCTTCGGCACGCCGCCGCTGTCTTTCTCTTCGCTGCCGGCACCGCGCACGCGGCGACGCTCACCGTCACCACGACCGCTGCCTCCGGCCCAGGATCGTTGCGTCAGGCAGTCATGGATGCACAGTCCGGCGACACGATTGCGTTCGCCATTCCCGGCAGCGGCCCGCAGACGATCCGGCCAGACATCGGCTATCCGGAAGTTCACGGCGTGACGATCGACGGCCGGACGCAGCCCGGCTACAGCACCACGCCGCTCATCGAGATCAACGCGTCCCTGCTCGGTTCCCAGAGCATCGCCTTCCTGCTCTCCGACCGCAGCAGCATCTTCGGCGTTGCAGTCAGCAACGCGCCGGGGCCGGCGATCCGCGCGAACAACTCCAACGTGATCGCCTGTCACATCGGTACGGATGCGACGGGTGAGATGGCGCGGCCGAACGGCAGCGGCATTCTGGCGCTCGGCGACACCCGAATCGAAGGGAACCTCATCAACAGCAATACCACGTACGGCGTGGCGGTCAGCTCGGGGCCCGTTCAGATCCTGTCGAACCGCTTCGGAACGGACGTCAGCGGCAGACGCGTTCTTTATTACTCGCAAATGGGTTCACACATCTACGTGAGCCAGAACGGCAGCGACGCGAGCAGCACCATCCGCGACAACGTCATGCTCGCCGGAGACATCGCCATCAACCTCGTGGGCGCGCAGAGGTTCACCATCACGAACAACTTCATCGGGACGACGGCGAACGATCAGGCCTATCCGGCGCGCGTCGGCATCGTGTTCTCGCGTTCATCGGATGGACTCGTACGGCAGAACACGATCACCGCCAGGGACGCGGGCGTCATCGTCATCGGCGAGGCGGTCCGCAACCAGATCCTTGGCAACACTTTCTATCGGGCGGGAGGCATTCCGATCGACCTGACGGCGTCCGCGGCGCGGGACAGCCACACGTTGAACGATCCCGACGACAGCGATACAGGCGGGAACAACCTGCAGAACTACCCCGTCATCACGCGCGCGACGCTCGCCGACGGCACCACGACCATCACAGGCACGCTCACCAGCACGCCCAACCGGACGTACACGATCGAGCTCTATCGCAGTTCGTGCGACTACTTAAATTACGGCGACGGCGGCTCGCGCATCGGTGCGCTCGACGTGCAGACGAATGCGAGCGGCGTCGCCACATTCACCCACTCAGTCTCCGCTTTGCTCGTCGGCCCGGGCCAGACCGTCGCCGCCACCGCAACCAGTCCGCTCGACGGCACCTCCGAGTTGTCGCGATGCGCGGTGGTGCAGGGAAGGGGAACGGTGAAGTTCTACAGCGGCTTCTTCTTCGTCAGAGAAGGCGAGGCCGCGGTCCAGATGGAAGTCGTGCGGGTCGGCGGCTCTCTCGGATCCATCTCCGCCACGTACCGCACCGCGGACGACACCGCGAAAGCGGGGAACGATTACGTCGCGACCTCCGGCAGCCTGACCTTCGCGGATGGCGAGACGTCGAAGTTCATCCTGATTCCGATCTCGGACGACGCGATCTACGAAAAAGAGCAGCGCTTTCAGGTCATTCTCTCGACGGCCGACCCCGCCGATCTGGGAGCGCAGCCGGTCGCGAGTGCCATCATCGCGGACAACGAGGATCTGCCCACGCTCTCCGTGCTGCAACCCGCCCGCGTACGGGAAGGAAACAGCGGTACGACACCGCTTCCGTTCGTCATCACATACGACGGCCTGGCCGAAGAAAGTCTGGTCGTGAACTACTCCACGACCGACCGTACGGCGCTGGCAGGGAGTGACTTCATCGAGGCGCGCGGCACCGTGGCGTTCGCGCCGGGCGAGCACCAGAAGACCGTCATCGTGAGCGTGAAGGGCGACACGGTTTACGAAAGAGACGAGAGCTTCCTTTTCAACTATGTGATCCCCGGCGTTTTCGTAAACGCGGTGAACGGCGACATCGAGAACGACGACCCGATTCCAACTCTCGACATCGAGAACGTCACCGTCACCGAGACCGACGGCGTCGGTACGGCAACGTTGACGCTCAAAACCAGCGCGCCGGTCAACGGGCAGATCTACTACGAGACGCTCGCCGGCACCGCGACCGCCGGCGAGGACTTCCAGGCGACTGGTGCGTACCTCAGTTTCTCGGCGAGCGAACCCTTCCGAACGATCCAGCTCCAGATCCTTGGCGACAAAAAGGCGGAAGGCACCGAACAGTTCTACGTCACTCTGTTCCAGACGTGGGGCGATTTCGAGCTCACCAGGAAGAAAGTCACCATCACCATCAACGACGACGACGTCGGCGTCGGCCCGGAACGCATGCAGGTCGCGATCGGCGAGACCGGCCGCACGTCGATTCAGGTGGGCGTCGCGCCAACCGCCGACGCCGTATTCGCGATTGCCACGAATGCGCCGGATGTCGTCTCCGTCCCGCCCACGGTCACGCTCCCCGCGGGCAGCACGCGCGTCACCTTCGAGGTCCGTGCGCTCACGCGCGGCACCGCGGACGTCACCGTGAAGTTCCCGCAGTCGTACGGCAGCGAAGGGGCGACTGTTCGTGTGACGACCTACACCGCCGCCACACTCACCCTCGCGCCTGCCGAGGTGCTGGTGGTGCAGGGACAGACCACGACTGTGCGTGCGACGCTGCGTCCGGCGAATACAGCCCCGGTTCCGGTCACGCTCCGCGCAGGAGCAGAAGTGTCGGCGCCTTCCTCGTTCGTCATTGCGCCGGGCGGCGAGGGGACTTTCGAAGTCAAAGGCGTGAAGGCGGGACTCCTCGTCATCACCGCCACGCTGCCGAGCGACTACGGCAACAGCGCCGCCACGATCGCCGGTTCCGTCATCGCCGCTCCCACGAAGCCGACCATCCTCGGCATCACACCCTCCAACGGCTCTGCCTCCGGCGGCACGATCGTCGACGTGACAGGAGTCCTGTTCCGCAACGACTGCACCGTTGCATTCGGCGGAGTCGCCGCGACCTCGACGTTCATCGACGCGCAGACGCTGCGCGCAACCGCACCAGCGCACGCGCAAGGCCCGGTCGACGTGACGCTGACATGCGGCAGCGACGTCACCACGCTCTCCAACGCATTCACCTACCGCTCCGGCGCGCCCCGCATCTCCGCGATCGTCCCGATCTCCGGAACGACAGCAGGAGGAACGTCGGTCCGCATCACCGGCAGTGACATCGTCGCGAGCTGCTGGCCGTTCTTCGGCGACACGCCTGCGACTGGCGCGATCGTGCGCGACGCGAACACCATCACCGCGACCACGCCGCAACATGGCGCGGGCACGACGAACGTGCGCCTCGTCTGCACCGGCGTCACGAGCGAACTCACCGGTGCGTTCACATTCAACGGCAGCGAAGATCCGGCGCCGCAGATCACCTCCATCAACCCGCTCTCCGGCACGCCGGGCGACGTCATCACCATCTCCGGTCTCAACTTCCGTCCGAGCGACGGGGTCGCGTTCGGCGACGCCGCTGCACGCGTGCTCGACACAATGCATGACACGCAACGCGTGGTCGTGCCCGACGCACCGGCAGGCAAAGTGAGCATCAACGTCACGCGCGTCGGCGGCGCAATGTCCACGAGCGGTCCGATCTTTACGGTCACCGAAAGCGCGCCGCCGCGCATCACACGCGTCACGCCTACCGCTGCAGCAGGCGCGGAGATCGTGCTCGAAGGCACGTCCTTCCGCGCGCCGTACACGTTCGCCATCGACGGCCGCGTGCTGTCGAACGTCACGCTCTCCCCCACCCGCGCCGTCGTCCGTCTGCCGAACGACATCGCGGCGGGAACGTATCCGGTCGGCGTGCTGAACGCCGCCGGGAACATCGCCAGCGTCGGCCCCTCGATCAACATCCGCGCAACCGGTGTGGTCCTTCGCCGCATCGTCGCGCGCTGCTCGCCCACAGAAGGTGGTGCCGACGTGACGATCGAAGGCGCCGGCTTCGCCGCCGGTGCGAGCGTCACGTTCAACGGCATCGCCGCAAGCAACGTGACCGTCGTCGACGCGACCACCATCACCGCCCGCGTTCCGGCAAACGAGGCGCGCGCGGCAACCGTCACCGTCACCAACAGCGACGGCACGTCGTCCACGCTCACCAACGCATTCCGC
>JALYOB010000380.1 GCA_030857085.1 Acidobacteriota bacterium
GCCACTGCCTGCACTCCGCCTCGACGAATCGCTTTGCAACCGTGACGCCGAGCGCCGGCAAACGCCATGAGAAACTTCGCCCCGATGCTCGCCTCACTGCTGATCCTCTTCGCGCTCGTCCCGCAACGCCTCGAGACGAAACTCACCGGCAAAGTCACGCTCGAATACCTGCTGTACGTCCCGAAGAAGCAGACCGCTGAGAAGCTCCCGCTCATTGTTTATCTGCACGGCGGCAGCGCGCGCGGCGACATGCAGAAGTTGCGGGGGATGGGATTGCCCGCGCGGGTCGAACAGGACAGTACATTTCCCTTCATCGTCGTCGCGCCGCTGTTGCCGAAAGGGGAGATCTGGACGAACGACGGCGCGCTGATGGCGCTGATCGACAACGTCAGCGCGAAGCAGCGCGTCGACAGGAATCGCGTCTACCTCATGGGCCACAGCATGGGCGGGCGTGGAGCGTTGTACGTCGCATACAAACATCCGGAGCGGTTCGCCGCGGTCGTCGCCATGTCCGCCGTGTCGCCGATCCCCTTCTGGTCGACGCGGCTGCGCGAGGTGCCGATCTGGTACTTTCATGGCGCAAAGGACGTGCAGGCGCCGGTCGCGGATGCGGAGGAACTGATCCAGGCGATTCAGAAGAGCGGCGGCGACGTCACGTACACGCGCATGGACGATCGCGATCACTTCATCCTCGACACGTTCGATCGCGACGACGTGTACGAATGGCTGCTGCAGCATCGGCGGAGCGGTCGCTGAGCGATGGTCCGTTACCTTCTGTCGTGGGGCGCGCCCACAGACCGCCTCTTCGACATCACCATCCGCTTCACTGCGCCTTCGGACATGCCGCGCCTCTTGCTGCCGGCGTGGCGTCCGGGGCGCTACCTCCTTCAGAACTACGCCGCGAACGTGCGGGAGTGGAACGCCGGAGAGGCGGCGGTGTGGAAGGACGGGCAGACCTCGTGGCGGATCGACGCACGCGCGCGAGAAGAGGTCACCTTCTCGTACCGTTATTACAGCGGCGTGCTCGACGCTGGGTCGAGCTTCCTCGATGAAGACGAGGCGTACTGGAACGGCTCGAATCTCTTCATGCTCGTCGACGGTCTGCGAGAGGAAGAGCATCTCCTGACGATCGCCGCCCCCGCCGACTGGCTCATCGAAACGCAGCTGCCGCGCGCCGAAGAAGACGACGGCCGCACGTTCCGTGCGCGCGACTACGATCACCTCATCGACTCGCCCGCGATTGCCTCGCCGGTCATGACGCGGCATTCGTTCGTCGAGAGCGGCGCCCGTATCCATCTCATCTTCCGCGGCGACGACGGGATCGACACCGAACCGTTCATCGAGCCGGTGCGCGCCATCGCGCGATCGCAGGCGGAGCTCTTCGGCGGCCTGCCGTTCCGCGACTATCGCTTCCTCTATCACGTGCGCGACAAATGGCACGGCGTGGAGCACGAAGACTCCTGCTCGATCGTCCTTCGCCGCGCTGCACTCGCCGGCGCAAAAGCGGGAGACGAAGGCTTCGATCACACGCTCTCCATCACGTCGCACGAGCTGTTTCACGCGTGGAACGTGAAGCGGATCGTGCCCGCAAACTTCTCGCCGTACGACTACTGGAACGAGACACCGACGCGGCTGTTGTGGGTGATGGAAGGTCTCACGTCGTACTACGGCGAGCTCACGCTCGTGCGCAGCGGGCTGTGGAACGTCGAACGTTACCTGCGGCATCTCGAGACGGAGATTCAGCTGCTCGAGTCGCTTCCCGCGCGGCAGCATCTCTCGCTCGCGCAGGCGAGCTTCGACGCCTGGCTCAGCGATCCCGCGCAGAATCACGATCACGCGAACGCCTGGTTTTCGTTCTACAACAAAGGAGAGATCGTCTCGGCGCTGCTCGATCTCACCGTTCGCCGCGAGACCGATGGCGCGCGCAGTCTCGACGACGTGGTCCGCCTGCTCTGGAACGCGTACGGCGTGCCGCGGCGCGGGCTCGAGGAAGATGGTTTCGAGCGCGCCGTCGCGCGCATCGCAGACGTGGGAGACTTCTTTGCCCGGTATGTCGAAGGCGTCGAGCCGCTGCCGTACGCGGAATTGTTCGCCGCCGCCGGTGTTGCATTCGCCGCCGTGCCCGCGGACGCGCAACGGGCGTTTTTCGGCGCAAAATTAAAGAATCACGACGGCGTGCTCATCGTCGAGACCGTGTTGCGCGGCGCCGCAGGAATGGAAGCCGGTCTGCTTCCGAACGACGAGCTCCTCGCCCTCGGCGACACGCGCCTCACGAACGAAGCCGCGCTCGCCGCAGCACTGCGGGCGTTGCCGATTGGCGAGGCAGCCGAGTTGCTCATTGCGCGTGCGGGGATGACGCGGCGCCTGACGCTGATCGGACGTCCCGACCCGCGGCCGCGCATTTCGCTGCGGATCGCGGAGCCGAGCGACTTGCGCCGGGGGTGGCTGGGCAGCGAGGATGAACGAGGACACGAATGACGACGACACCACCTGAGACGAGCGCGGTCGAGTTCACCGAGGATCGGATTCCGTTCGAAGGAATCGGGGAGACGATCGATGAACTGGTCGAGCTGTACGGCGGGGACGTCACCGCCACGCGCGAACAGGGTCGCGAGTTCACGCTGCCGCTGCGGCGCGGCGTCGCGAGCGGAGGAGCGGTCGAGTGCACCGTTTCCTGGGCACCCGACGACGCGCGCGACGCGACCGTGAAGCTGACGTGCGATCGCGACGTCGACGCGCCGAAAACACAACGGGTGCTGATGCTCGTCGCCGGCGTCATCGGCGCGCTTCTGTTCACGATCTGGCCGTTTTTTCCGCATGAGCGCGCGTACGGCACGCTCGCATGGCTCGGCGGCATCGTCGCCATCGCCGTTTATCTGATGACGCTGCGCAAGACGAGCGGCGGCATCGCTTACGACTTTCTGCAGCGGCTCGCGGCGCGGCAACGCAGCGCGTTCGAGGAGTAGCCGTGAAGCTTGCCGTCGCGGGCGCCTACCTCGACGGTTTCTCCGGCATTCCTCGCCATCTCTCCGCCGCCCTCGGCGCAACCACGCGGTGGGACCTGGTCGAATATCAGCCGGCGCTCGTCGAACGTGCACGCGCACGCGCAACTCCGGGCCAGTATCTGTGGGAGAAGTCTCCCGCGCGTTGTACGTTTCTCTCGCGTCAGATCGATGAGCGTGCGCAGCGCGAGCCGGTCGACGCGATTCTGGTGTTCGGCAGCGAGTCGTGCGCGTTCTGCGAGACGCGCGTTCCGCTTTACGGTTTCGGCGACTCGATCTTCGGCACGCGCATCGATCTGTACGCCGATCAAGAGGGGGCGCTCAGCAAACGCTCGGTCCGCGAGGGCATCGACGTGCAGCAGCGCGCGCTCGAGAAGCTGCGCGTTCTGTTCATGACCTCGCAGTGGGCGATCGATCGCGCAGTGGAAGTGTTCGGTTATCGCGTCGAGCCTGCCAAGGTCGATGTGACGCTCGTCGGCGCGAATCTCCCGCACATCGATGCCGTGCCGCCGATTCGCACGACACCGCTGCGGCTCGCGTGGGTCGGCGTCGACTGGAAGCGCAAACAGGGCGACCTGGCGGTGGCAATCGTGCGCACGTTGCGCGAGCGCGGCGTCGATGGGCGGCTGGATGTCGCGGGGCCGGTCAGTGTCGAGCCGGCAGGCGAGTGGATGTCGGTGCACGGCCGGCTTGCGGCAACCGCATTGACCGAGGTCTATGCGAATGCGTCTGCGTTGCTGTTGCCGACGAAGGCCGATCTGACGCCGATCGTGATTGCGGAGGCGGCGATGATGGGGCGAGCGACTTTTGCATCGCCGATCGGCGGCATTCCGGAGATGATTCTGCAGGGCGAGAATGGCGTGTTGATCGATTCCGACGATCCGAACCTCTGGGCTGACGCGATGCAGCATGCGGATCTCGCGCGTCTTGGCGCGGCCGCTCGCCGCGCGTACGAGGAACGTTTGAACTGGCGCGGCATCGCGAACCGGATGCGCGCGCGGATGGAGGAGCGATGAGCGCGCGCGATCGTGTTGCGTCCGCGTATCGGGCGATCGTCCCGGAGCCGCTGCGCCGTTTCGTGCGCGATGCGATCACGCGGCGCGGCTATTCGGCCGCGTTTTTCGCGAAGCTCGACGCTGCGCAGGCGGCGAGTTACGACGTGATGGCCGCGAGCATCGCGGAGCGCCTGCATCCCTCGGCCGTGCTCGACGTCGGCTCCGGCTCGGGCGCGTTGCTCGCCGCGCTCGCGCGGGACGGGGTGACGAAAACGACCGGCTGGGAGTCGAGTCCGCACGGCGTCGCCGCGTCGCGTCGCCGCAAGGTCGAGGTGCATGAAGTCGACCTCGGGCAGCCGTTCACGATCGGCCGTGAATTCGACCTCGCGATCTGTCTCGAAGTCGCCGAGCATTTGCCCGAGTCGCTGGCCGACCAGTTCGTGGATGGACTCGCATCCGGGCCGGGCGTGCTTCTCTTCTCCGCGGCCACGCCCGGGCAGGGCGGCGAGAATCACATTAACGAACAGCCGCACGACTATTGGATCGAAAAGTTCGCGCGGCGCGGGTTCGCTGTTGACGAGGCGATGACGCGCGAGCTGCGCGCTGAATGGCGTGCGGCAGATGTCGCATCGTGGTACTGCAACAACTCCATCATCTTCCGCCGCACGCGCTCTCCGGAATGAAGTAGAGCCGGATCGACGCACCGACGCGGCGCACGGGCTGGAACCTGCGCAGCCAATCAAAGGCGGGAGAGGTGTCGAGGAGCGGCTGCATCTCGCTCACCGCGATCCAGCCGCTCGTGCATTGCGCGGGCGGCAGCGGCTGCGCGTTCGGCATGTGGCGTTTCCAGTCGGCGGAGCCGAAGTAGGAGATGTACAGAGGATCGAGATGCTCGCGGTCGACGATGGCGGCGAGGCGGAAGAGATCCTGTCCCCAATCGAGATTGCTG
>JALYOB010000802.1 GCA_030857085.1 Acidobacteriota bacterium
TTGTAGCGGAACGAATCGATGAGCTGGCGGAAGTTTTCGTTGAGGATGGTGTGGTGCGTGACCGTGTGCTGCCACTGCGTGAGTTCGTCGGCGCTCGGCAGCTCGCCATTGAGCAGCAGATACGCGACCTCGAGATACGTGCTCTTTTCCGCAAGCTGCTCGATCGGATAGCCGCGGTATTCGAGAATGCCTTTGTCGCCGTCGATGAACGTGATGGCGCTGCGGCACGACGCGGTGTTCATGAACGCCGGGTCGTACGTCATCATCCCGAAGTCTTCGTCCGAGACTTTGATCTTTCTGAGGTCGATGGCCCGGATGGTTTCGTCGGTGATGGGAACGTCGTAGGTTTTTCCGGTGCGGTTATCGGTAATGGTGAGGGTGTCGGCCACGAAAACTACCTCCAGAAATGCGGGGGCGTAATCTACTACAAGTCCCCGAAGCGGGACGCGATCACACTCACTGCAACAATCGCCGCAGTTTCAGCGCGCAGCCGCCGCGGACCGAGACGCTCAAAATGCGCGCCATGCTCCCGCGCCGCCGCAAGCTCCCCTTCGCTCCAGCCACCCTCGGGGCCGATGAAGAGCGTCGCTTCGTCGAGTGATGTGAGCCTGCTCGATTCGGCGTCCGCGTCGAAGAAGATCTTCGTGCCGGGACGTGCGATCACGTTCGCGAACTTGGCCGGCTCTTCGAGCTCCGGCACGCGCGTGCGGCCGCACTGTTTGACTGCTTCGAAGAGGATCTTTTTCCAGCGCTCTGCCTTGCCGGCGTAGCGTTCCGCGCGGAGCTCGATGCGATCGGTGACCAGTGGAGTGATCGAACGCACGCCGAGCTCCGTCGCCTTCTGCAGGACGAGCTCGAACTTCTCCAGATTGATGATCGACATCGCCAGGTGCAGTGCGAGCGGCGACTCGCGCGAGGGGAGCGGGTCGCCGGCCATGATCACGGCTTGATCGCGTTCGAGTGCCGCGAGGACGCCGCGCGCTGCATTGCCCGCTTTGTCGAAAAGCTCCACTTCCTCCCCGACGCGCAGGCGCACCACCCGGACCGAGTGATGGAACTCCTCCCCGGTGACGAGGACGGAAGGCTGGATGGTGTCGACGTAAATGCGGTGGCGCATGGGGGGATTATTGCGGGAGTTGGTGGTTGGTTGGTGGTTGGTTGTCGGTTGTCGGTTGTTGTTGTCCGTTATCCGTTGTCCGTTGACGGTGAAGCTCGGTGTGAACCGCATTGAACGGAGAACGGACAACGGAGAACCACCGACAACCGACAACCGACAACAAGCAACCAGCAAACGCGCACCGATCAACCCGCTATCATTTTCCCAGTGAGTGAATCGCTCGAACGTCTCTGCAGTGCGAACAAGGTGGCTTTTGTTTTCTCCGGCGGTTCGTCCCGTTGTGCGTTTCAGGTCGGGGCGGTCGAGCGGCTTGTTGCTCTCGGGGTGAAGCCGGCCATGACCATCGGGGTTTCGGCCGGCGCGTGGAATGCGGCCATCGTCGCGGCGCGGGCGGAGCATCGCATCCGGTACTTCTGGAAGTCGTTTATGCGCATGCCGAACGTCGACCTGCGCAACCTGCTCGTCGAGCAGTCGCCCTTTCGCTATGCGGAGATGCATCGCCGCAATTTCGGCCGCTTCATCGGCGCGCGGCTGCATGCGTCCGATGCGTTGCCGTGCTACGTCTCGCTCACCCGTCTGCGCGACCGGAAGAACGTCATCGTGCATGCGAACGAGTACGAGCGGCCGGTCGAGGTGATGCTCGCGGCGAATTACCTTCCGCCCTTCTACACGCGCACGCCGCTCCTCGACGGCGAGCGGTATGGCGACGGCGGCGTGACCAACAACGCGCCATACGAGCTCGCGTTCGCGCATGGCTGCGACATGGTCGTGCTCGTGGCGATGAAAGGAGAGTCGGAAGGGGGGCTGTACAAGAACACCGTCGACGTCGACCACACCATCCCCTCGCATCTGCGCGAGAAGCTCGTGGTCATTCGTCCGCGGCATCGTCTGCCGTGCAGTTTCACCGAGCGGCGCTGGCCCGTGCTCAGGCAGCTCATGCACATCGGTGATCTGCGTACGCGCGAGGTGCTGGCG
>JALYOB010000055.1 GCA_030857085.1 Acidobacteriota bacterium
CGCCAGCGCCGCGCCGAGGCGGAAGCCGCGGCACGCCGCGGCGAGGCGCCGCCGCCGCCTCCCCCGCCGGTGACGGTCACGACGACGGATGCGAATCCGCCGGGACCGGAAGACGCGCCGCGGCCGCCGGCGTAAAGCAGTTGTCCGTTGTCAGTTGTCCGTTGAAGGGCGGCCGTCGCATCGCCGGAATTTCACCCGGAACGGAGAACGGACAACCCGCCTAACAGCGGCGCTTCGCGCCGCGTATACAATCCGCCCCGCTTTGAACGTAGCCGAACGCGCCTCCCTTCTTGGATTCTCCGACATCGTCAAGATTCGCAATCGCGTGCTCGAGATGCGCGCGCGCGGACAGCGGGTGCTGCAACTCGAAGGGGGCGAGCCGTTCATCGGGACGCCGGACTTTGTGAAAGAGGCGATGAAGCGGGCGCTCGATGAGAACCAGACCCGCTACGCGCCTTCCTCCGGCATCCCGCAACTGCTCGAAGCACTGCGGGCGAAGCTCGCGCGCAGGAACGGGCTCGACGTCACGACGAACGACATCATCGTCACCAGCGGTGGCGCGCATGGCCTCTTCTGCGCGTTTCAGGCGAGCGTGAATCCCGGCGATGAGGTGATGTTCTTCGCGCCCTACTGGACGCCGATCAAGGATCAGGTCAGCTACTCCGGCGGCGTCGCGGTCCGCGTGCCGTGGAACGAAGTGCGCGGTCGCGGCGACATCCGCGAGCTGCTCGAATCGCGCTACACGCCGCGCGTCCGGGTCATCTACGTCAACACTCCCGCGAACCCATCGGGCGACGTGCTGACACGCGAACAGCTCACCGCCATCGCCGATTTTGCGAAAGCGCACGACCTCACCGTCATCGCCGACGAGGCATACGAAGATCTCCTCTATGACGGGGAGCACGTCTCCATCGCCTCGATGGACGGGATGCGCGAACGGACGATCACGGTCTACACGTTCTCGAAGAGCTTCTCGATGACGGGCTGGCGCATCGGCTATGTCGTCGCGCCGCCGCAGTTCATGGAGTTCCTCCGCAAGCTCGTGCTCAACAGCGTGAACGGCGTCTCCACGCCGACGCAGTTCGCCGCGCTCGCCGCGGTCACGCACGATCCATCGTTCTTCGACTCGATTCGCGAGCAGTACCGCCAGCGCCGCGATTTGCTCGTCGCCGCATTCAACGCCGCCGGCTTCGATTGCCTCACCCCTCCCGGCGCCTTCTATACCTTCCCCAACGTCCAGACCCGCCTCGGCAACGACTCCTGGGCCGCCATGCAAACCCTCCTCGACCGCACCTCCATCGCCTCCGTCCCCGGCGCGGTGTTCGGTCCTGAAGGAGAAGGGCACTTACGCATGTCCTTCTCGCTGGCGATGGAGACGCTGGAGGAGGCGGCGGAGGCGGTGAAGAAGCTGTAGGCTTCGCGTTGTCCGTTCTCCGTTGTCCGTTCAGGGTGGCCCGTCGCCCGAGCGCGACATCACCCCGAACGGAGAACGGACAACGGAAAACCTCATGATCGAGTCCCGCATCGCCCGCCGTTATCTCTGGGCCGCGCGCAAGCAGGCGCATACGGCGTTTCTGTCGGTGATCAGCATGCTCGGGCTCGCAGTCGGCGTGGCGACGCTGCTGATTTCAATTGCGCTTCTCACCGGGTTGCAGGGGCAGATCAAAGGGCGGCTCATCGCGTCGAGTCCGCAGATTCTGGTCGAGCCTTCCGGACAGAACACGATCGATGGCGCGGAGGCGATCGTGGCGATGGCGCGCAAACTCGGGATGCGCGAGATCCGGCCGTACGTCAGCGGCATCGCATACGGCGGCAACGAGGAAACGCGTACCGGACGTCCGATGCGCGTCCGCTCGTACATGCCCGGGCACGAGCCGAAGAGTGACAGCGGCCGCTTCGCCCGCGACTGGAACGGCGCCGACGCGCGCATCTTCGTCACGCGCGGTTACGCGGCGTCGATCGGACGCGACGTCGGCGACTTCGTGACCGTGGTCGCGCCGCGCATGCGCCTCACGCCATTCGGTCCCGTCCCCGTGATGCGGCGCTATCAGATCGCGAGCCTCGCCGTGAGCAGCGGCGAGGAAGACACGACGGACGCATGGCTCGAATTCGGTGACGCGGCCGCGCTCTTCGGCACGAACGATCGCCCCACCGCGATCGAGATGTACGGCGATACGGCTCGCGCGGAGGAAGTGCAGGCCGCGCTCATCGCAAAGTTTCCCCGCCTGCAGTTCAAGACGTGGAAGGAGATCAACCGTCCACTCTTTCTCGCGCTCCGTCTCGAGAAAATCGTGATGTTCGCGTCGATCTCTCTGATCATTTTCGTTGCCGCGCTGAATCTCGTGTCTTCTCTCTCCATGCTCATCCTGGAGAAGCGCCCGTCGGTCGGCGTGCTGCGCACGCTCGGCGCGACGGAAGGGAACATCCTCTCGCTCTTCATGCAGCTCGGCCTCCTCATCGGCCTCACCGGCACCCTCCTCGGCAACGTGCTCGGGATCGGCCTGTCGTGGGCCGCAAACCGCTATCACCTCGTGCCGCTCCCCGCCGATATCTATTTCACCAGTTACCTCCCGTTCACTCTCGACGTCGAAGACGTCGTGGGCGTGAACATCGTGGCCGTGATCCTCTCGGTCGTCGCGACGTGGTACCCCGCCCGCGTCGCCTCACGACTCGATCCGATCACCGCGATCAAGGAGGACTGAGTGCTGCGAGCGGTGGAAGAGACGACCGGAGCGCCTCCGGGCCGGCGCGGCCGGCAGCGTTGGTTGGCCAAGCCGTTACGCACGCTGTGCGAATTGGCCGCGATCATCGAGTACAGCGCGCGGATGGGCTTGGCCAACCAACGCTGCCGCCCGTGCCGGCCCGCCGGAGGCGCTCTCGTCGTCTTCCTCATCGCCGCGGCATGCACGCGGCCGCCGGTGCGGGATGAAGTCACGATCGACTTCAGCGGGGACGACGACACCGTCGTCGTCACGGCAGAGACCAGCTTCGACGTCGAGACGCGCAATGCGGCGACGCGCGCACGGATCGAGAACGCGCGCATTGCTGCGCAGACCAATACCGACGCGTGGGCCGCGCGATTCGCGCGGGTCAATGCCGAAGTCGAGAAAGTCACGTTTCAGAAGAGCCGCGGCACGCTCGATCGGGTGACACGATCCGCGCGCATCCATGAACGGGAGCTGCAGCAGATCTTCTCCGACACCAACATCACCGTGCATCTCGTGCATGGCGACGGCTGGAACGAGCTCGCGTTCTATCCCGGCTCGAGCACGCGCGCGTCGCGCGAACAGCGGCAGCACTTCGAAGCAGCGATGGAATGGTGGAGTGCTGCAGCGGCGCGCTACTTCGATGCGATCCATCGGCTCTATCGCTACATGGACCAGAACCCCGATCGCGTGCGCTATCTGTACGCCGCGATCCTCAACGAACCCGATGCCGGTGCGCTCGAAGAAGAGCGGCCGCTGGTCGACGAAGTGGTGCGCACGATGGACGTGCTCGCGGCGGCGATGGATGCCGAAGAAGATCGCGGGGCGCTGCTCGCCGAAGAAGCCGACCTGCTCTTCAATCCGTTCCCCGGCTCCGTCGTGGTGAAAGTGCCCGGCGAGGGGAAGGATCTGATCATCGAGCGGGTCGATCTCCTCGAAGCGATCGGCAAACTCGAAGGCCGCTGGGTCTCGCCCGATCCGCTCGCCCTGCTTCTGCACGACAAAGCTCCGTCATCGGAATCCCTCGCACGCATGGAGCGTCGCGCGACTGCAGGCGTGCGCGCGAGCGATGTTGCCGATGTATTACGCGAACAGCTGGCGCGGCCGCAGTCGTACGTGGTGCGCTGGCGGGAATGACGACGTGGCGAGTAGCGAGTAGTGAGTAGCCGGGACGTTTCCGCCAGGGCGATGCTGCCCGCGCAACTCGCTACACGCCACGCGCCACTGAAATCACATCTCGCGCACCATCACCACCGCCGACTCGCCGTCGGGGTAGTAGCGGGTGCGGACGTACGACGATTGAAAGTCGAGCCGCTTGTAGAACTCCTGGGCGCCGCTGTTCGACTGCCGCACTTCGAGGGCGATGATCTCGATCCCGTTCTCGCGTGCGAAGGTGAAACAGCGCGCCATCAGCGCGTCGGCGATGCCCTGACGGCGTTCGGATTCGAGCACGGCAATCTTGTTGACGTGCATCTCCTCGAAGATCCACATCGCGAAGAGATATCCGACCACCGTTCCGTTCTTGCGCGCGACGACGTTGTACCGTCCGGGTGCATTGATCTCGCTCGCGAAAAACTCGCGGCGCCAGGGAGCGAGAAACGACGCCACCTCGATGCGGTGGATCGCCGTCACATCCGCGGCGGTCGCCGGCTCGATGCGGAGCGCATCATCCATTCTGCTTCTGCCGCAGCTTCACTTCCGCTTCCGCGAGACGCACGTAGATCGGAGTGACGTCGCGATAGCGCTCGCCTTCGCCGGCCGTTTCGATCGTCAGCGCGCGGCGCGCACAGCGTAGGGCAACGTTGTCGTGCTGCAGAAAGTCGGCGACGCGGATCACGCGCGTTGCAGGAGCGTCGTTGCCGAGGCGGGGAGCGGCGGTTTCGCGTCCGTCGAGGAAGGTGGAGATGTACAACTCGCCGCGGCCGGCGTCGTCGACGATCGATACCTCGCCCGACTCGCTGTGCGCGATCGCCTCGTGCGTCGACATCGCACACAAAGGACGGCCGAGGACGAGGGCGAGGCCTTGCAGCGTGGCGAGGCCGATGCGGACGCCGGTGAACGAGCCCGGGCCGCGTGTGGTCGCAAAGAGGTCGATGCTGCGGCGATCGATGTGATTCTCGGAGAGCAGCCAATCGATCGCAGGAAGAAGCTTCTCGTTGCGGGAGCCGCGTCCTTCGAACGCGAGCGCGCCGATGAGCGCGTCGTCCTGCAGCAGCGCGACGGAGAGGATGGGGAGCGAGGTGTCGGCGGCGAGTACGAGCACGGTGCGATTTACTGCGCAGCGGGCATGCCGAGGTCGGTGAGAGTGATGCCGATACGAGCGGCGGTGTCGCGGGAGCGTTCGTCGCGATAGAACTCGCCGTAGTAGATGGTGCGGATGCCGGCGTTCGCAATCAGTTTGAAGCAGTTCCAGCAGGGCGAGGCGGTGGTGTAGATCTCCGCCCCATCCAGCGAGACCCCATTCTTCGCCGCCTGCAGAATCGCATTCGCCTCCGCATGGACGGTGGTGATGCAGTGCCCGTCTTCGACCACGCAGCCGACGTCTTCACAATGCGGGAGGCCGCGGATCGAGCCGTTGTAGCCGGTCGAGAGCACCGTCCGGTCGCGCACGACCACCGCGCCGACGTGCTTGCGCATGCAGGTCGCCCGCGTCGCCGCCTGATGCGCGATGCCCATGAAGTACGTGTTCCAGTCCGCTCGTGCGCTCATCGGGAGGGGCGGATGATAGCGCAAGGTGTGGGTTGGGGAGTTGTCGGTTGTGGCGTTGTCGGTTGTCGGTTCTCGGTTGTCGGTTGCAGGTTGTCCGTTGTCCGTTGTCCGTTCGGGGCGGGTTCGCTTCGATCCGGCGGCGGCTGTACTCCTCCGAGGTACTCCGAGGTACTCCGAGGAACCCGAGGAACTCCGAGGAACTCGTTTCGCGAAGTTATTTGCGAATATGCACACAACCATGCCGCTATGCGGCTGCAATATGCGGATTCGCCATAAAGTGGGGCTGCAAGTGCTGAATTTGCGTATGTTTACGTTCTCCGGCTCACCTTCCGATAATGCCGGTTTTCTGGTGAGTTTTTCGTTGACTCAGCCTGCGAAGTTCATCAAGAATACGCGCTCACCTACGGACCAGTTCACTAATTATTGACAATGGGAGTCTCAATGGACAAGCGCTATTCAACGATCATCTTCGTCCCGCACGCGCGGGCAAAGTTCCGAAAGTTGAAGGTCTCGCACCGCCTGCTCTTCTCCATCATCTCTCTGGTCACGTCGTCTCTCTGCCTGTCGACGTTCTTCTCCGTCCAGTACTTCACCTCTCTTTCGCAGACGCACGAGCTCTCGAAGCTGCGCCGCGAGAACAAGGAGCTGCAGACCGCCAACGAGCAGTTCGGCAAGTCGGTCGAGTCGCTCCGCAATCAGCTGACGAAAGTCGAAGACCGGACGCGCAAGCTGGCCATCATCGCCGGCATCACGACGCTCGACGAGTCGAGTCAGGGCGGTTCGGGCGGTCTGCGCAACGACGAGCTCAATGGCAGCCCGTATCGCGACGACATCGACAAGATGAGCTTCCGCTCGCACTCGCTGCAGAAGGACCTGAACGTCCTCGAGCAGAAGTTCACAGCCCAGTCGCACCTGCTCTCGTCGACTCCGTCGATCGCTCCGGTCCGCGGCATCCTCACGGATGGCTTCGGCGGACGCTCAGATCCTTTCACCGGTGAAGCCGGACAGCACAATGCGGTCGACATCTCGTCCGCGGTCGGCAACCCGGTTCGCTCGCCCGCCGACGGCATCGTGGTGAAGGCGGAGTGGGCGAACGGCTACGGCAACGTGATTTACGTGTCGCACGGCTACGGCTACTCGACGCGCTACGGTCACCTCTCGGCGTTCAACGTCCGCCCCGGACAGCACGTCAAGCGCGGCGACATCCTCGGCCAGGTCGGCTCGACCGGCCGCTCCACCGGCCCGCACCTCCACTACGAAGTGCGCGTGAACAACAATCCGGTGAATCCGCTCGAGTACATCCTCAACGCTTTTTAAGCGTTGAGGATGTACGTACGCGCGGCTGAAGCCGCGCTCTCGGTTCTCGGATTTCCCCCACCCGCACACCCGTTGCCGCACGCCGCGCGTCTGCGCGCGGCTGGTTTTCGCCTGAACACAGCAAAGCGTGACGCCCAGGCGAACCGCCCCCCTGAACTGACAACCGAGAACCGACAGCGTCGCGCGGCAACGCCGCGCGAGAGCGAACAGGGAAGAGTCGAAACTACGTTTCGACTCTTTCCTCCTCCCCCTTCGGCAGATCCCACCGTTCGGTGATCCGCTCGTGGGTGAGCCAGCGTTCGCAGTCGAGGGCGGCCATGCAGCCGCTTCCCGCAGCCGTAATCGCCTGTCGATAGATGTGATCGACGACGTCGCCGCAGGCGAAGACGCCTTGGATGTTCGTCACCGTCGAATGCGCGTGGGGGAGGCAGATGTAGCCGGCCTGATCGAGCTCGAGCTGGCCGACATACGGAGCCGTGTTCGGTGTGTGGCCGATCGCGACGAACAAGCCCTGCGTCGCGAAGTCGGTGACCTCGTTCGTCACCAGATTGCGGAGCTTCAGCGCCTTCACGCCCTCTTCTTTCGAGCCGATCACTTCATCGACCGTCGTATTGAAGATGAACTCGATCTTCGGATTCGAGCGCGCGCGGTCCTGCATGATCTTCGACGCGCGCAGTTCCTCGCGGCGATGAATGACCGTGACCTTACTGGCGAACTTGGTGAGGAACGTCGCCTCCTCCATCGCCGAGTCGCCGCCGCCGACGACCACGATCTCGCGCTGTTTGAAGAAGAAGCCGTCGCACGTCGCGCAGTACGAGACGCCGAAGCCCTGCAGCTCCTTCTCGCTCGGCAATCCGATCTGCTTGGCCGAGGCGCCGGAGGCGACGATCACCGCGGGAGAGACATAGAGATTCTGATCGGTCTGCACTTCGAACGGGTGCGTCGTGAAACGCACCGACTGCACTTCCTCGAGCGCGCGAAACGTCGCGCCGAAGCGTTCGGCCTGCTTGCGCATCTGCTCCATGAGCGTGGGGCCGAGGATGCCTTCGGGAAAGCCGGGAAAATTCTCGACTTCGGTGGTGATGGTGAGCTGTCCGCCCGGCTGCATCCCTTCGAGCACGATCACCTTGATGTTCGCGCGAGAGAGATAGAGCGCGGCAGTGCAGCCCGCCGGCCCCGAGCCGATGATGACGACCTGGTAATCGGTAATCCGTTCCATGACGGGCGCGATTGTATCGCGCGGTCGCCGCTACGACCGGCGGCGCTCGAGCATCCAGCTGGCGGTCACGACAAGCGCGGCAAACAGCACCGCAACGGCCATCTGATCCGGATGCGAATGGGCGACAGGAGAGGAGTGCAGTAGGAACATCATGACTCCGCGCAGTTCTGCAAACTTTGGGCACAGTCTGCGCAGCGCCGTTTGCCGGAGGTAGTCCATGCCCCATCCGCCTCTCGTCCTCCCCGGCTCCGCGTCCGCAAGCGACCTGCACCGCGGCAGCATTTTCTTCGTCGGCACCGCGACGGTGATCCTCCGCTACGGCGGCTTCACCATCCTCACCGACCCCAACTTTCTCCACAAAGGCGATCACGTCCACCTCGGATACGGCCTCAAGTCCGAGCGTCTCACCGAGCCCGCGATGGCGCTCGAGCAACTGCCTCCGATCGACTTCGTTCTCCTCTCGCACATGCACGGCGATCACTTCGATCACGTGGTGAGCGACCGCCTCGATCGCAAGCTTCCGATTCTCACGACGAAACACGCAGCCGCGTCGCTCAAAGCGCTCGGCTTCGAACGTCCGATCGCATTCGATACGTGGGAAACGATGGAGGTGACGAAGGGCAACGCGACGATGCGCTTCACCGCCATGCCCGGCAAACACGCGCCCGGCCTGCTGCGCCTCATGATTCCGCCGGTCATGGGCTCGATGCTCGAGTTTGCGTCAGGCGCAAAGACCGCGCTTCGTCTCTACGTCACCGGAGACACGCTCATTCACGAGCATCTCGAAGAAATCCCGAAGCGCTACCCCACCATCGACATCGCCCTCCTCCACCTCGGCGGCACACGCATCGCCGGCGTGCTGCTGACGATGGACGCAAAGCAGGGCGTGGAAGCAATCCGCATCGTCAATCCGAAGACCGCCATCCCGATCCACTACAACGACTACGGCGTCTTCAAATCCCCGCTCGACGATTTCAAAGCCGCGGTGAAAGCCGCGGGATACGAGGATCGCGTGCACTACTTAGCGCACGGGGATACGTTTGATATTGAAGTGCCGGGCAGTCGACTGTAGTCGACTGCGTTGTCGGTTGTCGGATTTCCACCAGCCGCACACCCGTTGCCGCACGGCGCGCGCACTGCGCGCGACTGCCTTTCGCCTGAATCAGGCCATGCACTAATCGCGAACGGGTGTGCGGGCGGGCGGAGATCCGAGTACCGACAACGTTTTGAGCGCGCGCAGCGCGCTCAAAACAACTTCCTCTCCGGCTCCAGCACCGCCAGCAACGCATCCCCCATCGCCTTCTTCTGCCATTCGCGCATGGCGGGGACGTCGAGCGTTCCGGATTGCGCGATCGCGGCGAGAATGTGGCGGGCGCCTAACACCGACGGATCGATCTTCAGCTCTTTTGCGTAGCGGTCGCGCACGGCCTTGAGGCGATTGATGCGCGCTTCGAGCGCCTTGTCGCGGATCCACGGCTTCGGCTCGCCTTTCTCCGGCAACTCCGCCTCGGGGATCTCCATCGCACGGACCACGATGCGCACGAGCTCGCGGCCGTAGCGATCGGCGTGATAGCGGGAGACGCTCGCGACTTTCGTCAGCTCCTTGTGCGTCTGCGGCTTCGCCTTCGCGATCTCCACCAGCGCATCGTTGCCGAGAATCTTGAAAGGCGGCCGGTCGGCGTTGCGCGCGAGCTGGTCGCGCCATGCGAACACATCCCGCACGATGGCGAGCGAGCGGCGGTCGAGCGTGCCGGTGTTCTTCGTTTTCCGCCACGGCTCGGCGTCGTCATCCGTCTCGCGATAGCGCACCGTTTCCAGCCGTGCAAACTCTTCGAGCGCCCACTCCCAGCGGCCGAGCGCCTCGAGCTCCTCGCGCAACTTCGCCGCGAGCGGAATCAAATGATGCGTGTCCGTCGACGCGTACTCGAGCATGTCCGGCGGCAGCGGGCGCATCGCCCAGTCGGCGCGCTGATGCGCTTTGTTCAGCTTCAACCCGAAGTGCCGATCGAGCAGCGCCGCCAGGCCAATGCCCTCGTATCCGAGGAGCTGCGCGCAGATGGAGGTGTCGATGAGATTGGTGACGGTAAAGCCGAAATCGCGATTCATGATCCGCACGTCGTAGTCGCCGCCGTGCAGCACTTTCGTGATCGACGAGTCCGCGAGCAACTTCCCGAACGAGTCGAGATTCACCCGCGCGAGCGGATCGATGATCAGATCTTCGTCAGGAATCGAGATCTGCACGAGGCAGGTCTTGTCAAAGTACGAATGCAGCGAGTCCGCCTCGGTGTCGACCGCAATCTGCGGCTCTTTCGCCAGCCGCTGCATCGCCTCTTCGAACGGCTCCTGCGTATCGATCCACTTCACGGCGCGACCGCCTCTCCGCCCAGACCGATCGAGGCGAGACGTTCGCGAAACGCCGGGAGGTCGAACTCGGGCAGCGCGGTGAGATGCTCGACCGCCTCCTGATCTTCACCGAGTAGAAGAAGGAGCGCCAGATCCTCGGCTCGTGGTACGCGGATCGTCCGCTCTCCGATCTCGGTCGCCACCGCCACCGAGACCATGCGTCCGTAGAGGGCGTTGGAGGCGAGCAGCACGTGGACGCGGATCTCGCCCTCCTCACCCACGAAATTCAGCGGGATCAGATCGAGCTCCTCGGTCGCTTCCAGTTCGTCTTGATCCACGCGGAATCCGCGGTTCGAGGCCATCATCGCGACCTGCCGCTTCTGCTCCTGCGTCATGACCGCGAGCAGGTCGACCGCGCCGTTGTCGAGCTCCGTTCCCATCCACGCCGCACGCGCCACACCGCCGACGAACATCGAGTCGAGCTTGAGACGTACGAGGATGTCTGCAATTACGTGAATGGCCTGGGAGTAGCGCGCCGCCGCGCGAATCGGGTGCATGAGCGTCGAGAGATAACACAGATGCGATAATCAGGGCCAGTGCGATCCCGCCTCCTCGAAATCATCCAGAAACATTGGGGCTACTCGTCGTTGCGTCCTTTGCAGGAGGACGCGATGCTGGCCGCGCTCTCCGCGCGCGACTCGCTGGTGGTCATGCCGACCGGCGGCGGCAAGTCGCTTTGCTACCAGGCGCCGGCCATTCTCAGCGACTCGATCACCGTCGTCGTCTCGCCTCTCATTTCGCTGATGAAAGATCAGGTCGACGGCCTGATCGCGAACGGCATTCCGGCCGCGCAGCTCAACAGCTCGCAGACGCTCTCCGATGTGAAGGCGACCGAACGGGAGCTGTTTGCGAAGCGGACCAAGCTCCTCTTCGTGTCGCCCGAGCGGCTCGCGATGAGCGGCTTTCGCGACATGCTGCGCCGCGCGGGCGTGAAGACGTTCGCCATCGACGAGGCGCATTGCATCAGCCACTGGGGACACGATTTCCGCCCCGAATACCGGCAGTTGCGCACGATTCGCGAAGAGTTCCCCGAGGCGTCGATGCATGCGTACACGGCAACGGCGACGCCGGAGGTGCGCGAGGACATTGCGAAACAACTCGGACTGCGCAATCCGGCCGTGCTGGTCGGCGACTTCGATCGGCCGAACCTCACCTTTCGCGTATTGCCGCGGCAGGATGAGGCGAAGCAGGTCATCGACGTGATCGAGCGGCATCGCGGCGAGGCGGGCATCATCTACTGCACGCGCCGCAAAGACGTCGACTCGCTCGCGGAGAAGCTGCGCAGGCGCGGAGAAAACGTGGTCGCGTATCACGCAGGCATGACTCAGGAAGAGCGGCGCGAGGCACAGGAAAAGTTCTCGACCGAACGGTGCGATCTGGTCGTGGCGACCGTGGCGTTCGGGATGGGGATCGATCGCTCGAACGTCCGCTTCGTGCTGCACACGGCCATGCCGAAATCGGTGGAGCACTACCAGCAGGAATCGGGACGCGCGGGCCGCGACGGACTGGAAGCGGAGTGCGTGCTCCTCTACTCCGGCGCAGACACGATGACGTGGAAGTCGATGCTCACGGATTCGTCGCCCGATCCGGAGTATCTCCGCTCCGCGACCCGCCATCTCAACGACATGGATCGCTACTGTTCCGGCGCGATCTGCCGTCATCGCGCGCTGGTCGAGTATTTCGGCCAGACGTTCAAGTCGGAGCCGTGCAACGCGTGCGACATCTGCCTCGGCGAAACGGAAGAAGTGCCGGACGCGCTCATCGTGGCGCAGAAGATCGTCTCGTGCGTGGTGCGCGTGCGTGAGTCGTTCGGCGTATCGCACGTGGTCGGCGTGCTGCGCGGTGAAGACACGGAACGCATTCGCGACCGGCAGCACGATCAGCTCTCGACGTACGGCCTGCTCAAAGGTGCGTCGCGACACGAGGTGCGCGAGTGGGTGTATCAACTCATCGCGCAGAGCTTCCTCACCCAGACTCACGACGAATACCCAGTGCTCCGCCTCGGCGCCCGCGCTCGCGAAGTGCTGCGCGGGATTGCGGAGGTGACGCTGCGGCAGCCGGCGATCCGGAAGAAGGATCCGGGCGCTTCCAGTGCGCGCCCGCAGCCGCGTGCCGCGGCTGTCGTCGATGACGGACCGTACGATCGCGAGCTGTTCCAGGCGCTGCGCGCCTGGCGCCGCGACGAGGCGCAGGAGCGCGGCGTGCCGCCGTACGTCATCTTCAGCGATCGGACGCTGCGCGAAGTTGCGCGCGTGCGGCCGGCGACGCGCTACGAGTTGCGCGGGATCTACGGCATCGGCGACGCGAAGCTCGAAGCGTTCGGGGATGCGCTGATCGAAATCGTCGGCGCGACGGTCACGTAGTTTGGAGTGCGGCGGCAGAGCCGCCGCTCTGGAACAGC
>JALYOB010000803.1 GCA_030857085.1 Acidobacteriota bacterium
GTCGCGCGACGAATCTCGATTCGCATGGCCCATGCTACAGCAACTGCGCGTGCCACGAGTCGGCCGCGCGGCGTTCCCACGCGCCTTGTCGGACTTCGCCGAGCCTCTCGGCCGTAATGTCGAATACATGCGTTTCCGCAGTTGCCGCGTTGCGGAAGTCGTGACGTCCCGAGACGCGCACCTGTTCGCGATCGCGGAAGAAAACGCGCGTCGAATCGAGCATCTGCACCCCGAGCTCCCGTTCGAGCTGCCGCAGCGTGCCGAACATCCGATCGATCGAGCAGCCCGACTTTTCGCGATGCTCATCCGCGGCGACGATGAGGAAGCTCCCCTCGCGCACTTCCGCCGCGCCGGTGATCGGCACGCCGTGCGCGTTCCAGTTCTCGAGAAAAGACTCGACGGTGCGCTGCACATACGCGCTCTTCTGCGCGTCGAGCGCCGGGGAGATGCCGAAGATCCAGATGTGTGCGTCGTTGCTCAGCTGATCGATGGGGACTCGCATGCGCGAAGTTTAATAAACTCCGCCCCGTGAGTATTTCGAAGATCCTCGGCTCCCTGACCGGCCGCTCCGACGCCCAGCCGCAACAACGACACGATCCGTTCAAGCTCGCGACCGCCGCGGTACTGCTCGAGATCGCGCACGCGGACGGCGAATTCACCCCCGCCGAAGACGGCAACGTGGTCGGCTTCCTCTCCGAACGCTTCGCCCTTCCGGAAGAGGAGGCGAAGCAACTGCGCGACGCGGGCGACGACATCCGCAAGAAAACCGTCGACCACTTCGCGCTCACCCATTACATCCGCAAGAACTCGCCGCTGCAGGAGCGCATCGACATCGTGAAAACGATGTGGCGCCTCGTCTACAGCGACGGCAAGCTCACCGAGTACGAGCAGTATCTGGTGCGCAAGCTCGCCGACCTGCTCGGCCTCGAACATCACGTGATGATCGAGGCGAAGGCCGCGGTGTTGCGCGAGTTGGGGCAGTGACGGACGATGGTGTCATCCCGAGCGAAGTCGAGGGATCCCCTTCCGACCGGCCTATGCACGTTCCATCGGCGGGGGATGCCTCGACTTCGCTCGGCATGACACGCACTCCAACCCGTGTCGCGATCATCGGCGCCGGTCCGATCGGCGTCGAGCTCGCCGTCGCGCTGAAGCGCGCGAACGTCGACTACCTCCACTTCGACGCGGCGCAGATCGGCGCGACGATGCAGTGGTATCCGCTGCAGATGCTCTTTCATTCGAGCGCCGACCGTCTCGCGATCGCAGGCGTTCCGATTCAGGTGCCCGACCAGCAGAAGCCGAATCGGGAGGAGTTTCTCGCCTACCTCCGCTCGGTCGTGCAGCAGTTCGATCTGCAGATCCGCACGTTCGAGCGCGTTCACGACGCGCGCCGCCGCGACGACGGCACGTTCGAGCTGCACACGACCGCCGTCGATGGTCAACATGTTTACCACGTGAAGAACGTCGTCGTCGCCGTCGGCGCAATGCACAAGCCGAAACTCCTCGGCATCCCCGGCGAAGAGCTCCCGCACGTCAGCCACTACTTTCACGATCCGCACACCTACTTTGCGAAAGACCTCCTCATCCTCGGCGGCCGCAACTCGGCGATCGAGGCAGCCGTGCGCTGCCAGCGTGCAGGCGCCCGCGTGACGATCAGCTATCGCCGCGAAGATTTCACGGAGAAGAGCATCAAGTTCTGGCTGCTGCCCGAGATCCGCGCCATGATCCGCGACGGCCGCGTGCGCTTTCTCCCGAACACGACCGCAATCGAGATTCGCCGCGGAACGGTGCTCCTCGACCCAACCGGCGAAGTGCCGGCCGACTTCGTCCTCGCCCTCACCGGCTACCAGCAGGACACGACGGTCTTCGAACAACTGGGCGTCGACCTGCAGGGCGAGGACTGCCGCCCCCGCTACGACGAGACGACAATGGAGACGAACGTGCGCGGCGTCTTCGTCGCCGGCACCGCCATCGCCGGCTCTCCAAAAGAGCGGGTGACGATCATCGTCGAAGACTGCCACGTGCATGTCGATCGCATCGCGAACGCGCTGATCGCGCGATGAGCGCGAACGACCGGAGGCCTCCGGCGGG
>JALYOB010000804.1 GCA_030857085.1 Acidobacteriota bacterium
GTCTGCAGGCCAAGCCTCCGCGACACTCGTGCGAATCTGGGAGAGTGTGTCGCGGAGGCTTGGTCTGCAAGCGGGGTCCGGGGCCCGCGGCCCCGGCCGCCGGAGGCCCCCGGTCGTCCCCCTCATTGCAACAGGGCGCGGCGCAGGGTGAGCGTCTGCGCCGCGCCCGTCGCGGAAGGAGGAGAAATGCGCTCTTCTAGCGCTGGGCGGAGATCACGATCATCAGCGCGCGCTGGCTGTTCGGCTGCTTCGTCGCGCCGATGATGACCGTCTGACCGATTTTGAGATTGAGCGTCGTCCTGAGCATCGGTGCGAGCTGATCGCCGTCGAGCTTCGCGAGGCGGAACTCGCTCAGCTTCACGGAATCGCTGGCCGGATCGTATTCACCGAAATTGAAATCGGCACGGTACCCATTCAGCTCGACGAGACCGGGCGCGCCTTCGCGGCCGGTGACCTGTGCGGAGCCGACGCTCTCGAGCACGTTGTAGCGGAGCAGCGCGAGCTTCGAGGCGACGTCGCTGAGCACCGGATCGACATGCGCGTCACTGGCGGTGCCGCGCGCCGCGCTGACCAGCCGGATCGAGAGCTGCAACGGCTGCGGCGGCGCATCGAACTGCGCGAGCGCAGCCGCGATTTTTTTGAGGTTTTCGGCCTGATCGGTGACCACGAGCGAGTTCGCCGCGGGCTGGATCGACATCGATCCTTCCGCGCTCATGAGCGGCTTGATCACCACCGCCGCCTTGTCGGCCTGCTTGTGCTTGAACTGGAACGTTCGCACCGTCAGGCTCCTGCCCATGTCCGCCGCATCGGCGAACGCGGTCGCGCTCACGAGCAGCAGGGCGAGAAGAGTCATTGAAAATCGCTTCATAAGTCCGCCCGGAGATTCTCGTCGAAGATCATCACGATCTGTACATCGTCGCCCGTTTGTTCACGCGGCATTTCGACGATCGTCGCTTTCTCAGATTCATACGTTTCCACGACCGGTTTCGTCACGAACGACGGGCGATGCATCGCAACGTGCGGTGTGGCCACGGGAGCAACGGTCGTATTCGAGCCGCGGTAGAGCATCGCGCCGGTGATGCCGGCGACGAGCGTCGCCGCGACGGCGAGCCTGCGCGGCCAGCTCACCACCTTGCGCTCGCTCATCGTTTCGGCGCCGCGCACGCGCACCTGCTGCATCACGTCGTCGACGAACGCATCGATGCCGCCGGGCGGCACGAGCTCCTCGCCGCCCAATGCGCGGAACATCACGTCCGGATCGGCATGCGCAGCCATGTCGAGGCAGCGGTCGCACGTGCGCAGATGCGCGAGCAGCGCGTGATCCTCGGTGCCCGCGACGAAGCGCGCGCGGAAGGTTTCGCACGTCATGACCGCGATCTCCAGAGCTGCGCGTATTCGGGGAAGCGCTGCTTGAGCTGCGCCTGCATCAGCTTGCGGGCGTTGAACAGATGATTGCGCACCGTCGACTCGCGGCATCCGAGGACTTTGGCGATGTCGGCGGAGGAAAGGTCTTCCATCTGATTCATGACGAAGATCGTCTTCTGTTTCGGCGAGAGCACGTTCGCGATCTCGTTGAAGACGTTCTCGACTTCCTTCCGCTGCACGATCACCCCCTGCTCCGCATCCTCGGCCGTCTTGACGAGGCGGAGGTTGGAGTTGACGGCGTTATCGCGCGACTGCTTGTTGCGCATGAAGTCGATGGCGACGTTCGTGACCATGCGATAGAGCCAGGTGTCGAAGGCGTACTGCGGATCGTACTTGCCGAGGTTTTCCCACAGCTTGAGGAAGACGAGCTGCGAGATGTCCTTCGCGTCTTCGGCGTTGCCGATGATGCGATAGCAGAGCGCGTACACCTTGGAGGTCTTGCGGCGGACGAGCGTCTCGAACGCGTCGGCTTCACCCGCGCGGATGGTTTCCACGAGCTGGCGATCGTCAGGCTCGACTTTCGGGGTCGTCGGCATCATGAGGCGGAGTTCCGCGGGCATGTTGACGGTGTGTACGGGCGTCGTGGGGGGAACGTCTAGGTGGGGGCGGGACTTCCCTGGCGTGGGGTGTTGTCGGTTGTCGGTTCTCGGTTGTCGGTGGAAGAG
>JALYOB010000805.1 GCA_030857085.1 Acidobacteriota bacterium
TAGCCAACCAGCGCTGCCGGCCGCGCCGGCCCGCCGGAGGCCCCCGGTCGTTCCCTGTTGCCTCAGCGCCGCACATGGCACACGCTTGGCTGGCGTCTTCAGCCATGGCTGACCAGCGCAACCGCAGGACGACCACTCCGGAGCTCGAACAGCTCCGCAACTCGCAGGCGGCGAAGAAACGACCCGCTGCCGATCCCACACACATCCTCGACAAAGCGATCTACCAGCTTTGGGAGACCATCAACGACCTCGACCAGATCCAGCCCGAGCGGGTCGAGCATTACCGCGTTTCGATCTTCGGCAGCTCCCGCATTCGCCGCGGCGATCCGATCTATGAAGAAGTGAAAAAACTGAGCGCCGATCTTGCGCGGCTCGGCGTCGACATCGTCACCGGCGGCGGGCCGGGATTGATGGAGGCGGCCAATGCAGGCGCGGTCGAAGGTCAGCGCGAAACCAAATCGCGTTCCTTCGGACTGGCCATTCATCTGCCGACGGAAGAAGGGGCGAATGCGTTCGTCGACAAAGTCTTTCGGCATCGCACCTTCTTCTCGCGCCTCCATCACTTCATCCGTCTTTCCTCCGCATTCATCGTCATGCCGGGCGGCATCGGCACGGCGCTCGAGCTCTTCATGGTGTGGCAGCTTCTGCAGGTCAAGCACATGAAAGAGCATCCGCTCATCCTCGTCGGTACAATGTGGCCCGGACTGATCGACTGGATGCGCGCCACCATGGTGGACCGCGGCCTCGTCAGCCCGTCCGACTTCGACGCGATCAAGGTCGTCGCTTCCTCCGCCGAAGCCATCCCGATCATCCGCGAGTCGCACGAACGATGGCTCCAGGAGGAGAGAGCGAATGCCCACACAGGAACAGATTCTTGATGCGCTGAAGAAGGTCAAATTTCCCGGCCTCTCACGCGACATCGTGTCGTTCGGATTCGTCCGCGACATCCAGATCGACGGCGGCAACGTCGCCTTCACCGTGCAGTTTTCCACCGAGAACCCCGCGGTCGGACAACAGATCGCACGCGACGCCGAAGCAGCCGTGCGCGCGGTCGAAGGCGTGACTGACGTGCGCCTTCATCTCGAGATCGGCACGCGCGCTGGCGGCGGTGGCGGCGGCGCCGCGCCAGGCGGCGGCATGCAGCAGATGCCTGCCGCACCGCGCACGCTCGAAGGGGTGAAGTACCGCATCGCGGTGGCCTCGGGCAAAGGCGGCGTGGGCAAGTCGACCGTGTCGACGAACCTCGCGTTGTCGTTGCGCGCGCTCGGATTCACCGTCGGTCTGCTCGACGCCGACATCTACGGCCCTTCGCAGCAGATGATGCTCGGCATCGAAGGCCGTCCGCAGATCGACGATCGCGACGAGAAGATCCTCCCCATGGAACGCCACGGCGTGAAGACGATGTCCCTCGGCCTCATCACCGATGCCGACACGCCGGTCATCTGGCGCGGACCGATGGTCATGAAGGCGATCGATCAGTTCCTCACCGACGTCAAATGGGGCGAGCTCGATTTCCTGGTGATCGATCTTCCGCCCGGCACCGGCGACGCGCAGCTCACGCTGACGCAGAAGGCCGGCCTCACCGGCGCAGTGGTGGTCACGACGCCGCAGGACGTGGCGCTCATCGACGCGCGCAAAGGTCTCGCGATGTTCCGCAAAGTGAACGTGCCCGTCCTCGGCATCGTCGAAAACATGAGCTACTTCCTCTGCCGCCATTGCGGCGAACGCGAAGAAATCTTCGGCCACGGTGGCGGCGCGAAAACGGCGGAAATGCTCGGCGTTCCGTTCTTAGGCGAAGTGCCGATCGACCCGAAAGTGGTCGTCGGCGGCGACACCGGCGAACCGATCGTCGCCGCCCATCCCGACGCCCCCGCGTCGAAAGCATTCCGCGAAGTGGCGCGGCAGGTCGTCGAGCAGTTGCAGTCGGGCATGGCCGGGCATACGCACGGACACGATCACGATCACCATCATCATCACGATCACGATCACGCGCATTCGCATTAGTGCGAATGCGCGTGGGTGTCAGGTGTCAGGTGTCTGGGCCGCATCGCCCGGGCGCCAGATCCCGGATGCCCCCGCGATCGCCC
>JALYOB010000381.1 GCA_030857085.1 Acidobacteriota bacterium
GCCTCCGCGACACATCTGCGTTAATTGCGAGCGAGTGTCGCGGAGGCTTTCCTGCAGACGGGGTCCGGGGGCCGTGCCCCCGGCCGCCGGAGGCCCCCGTCGTCCCTACTTCACGCCGCCCATGAGTGAGCGGATCGGCTTCACGAGCGCGAACAGAATCAATCCTGCCGCAAGCGTCGTCCCTGCGACTGCGCCGAACAGCTGCGGCAGCGGCAGGCGATCGAAGAAGCCGGCCGTATAGCCTCCGAGCTTGTTGCCGAACGAGATCGAGAGGAACCAGACGCCCATCATCAGGCCGACAATCCGCGGTGGCGCGAGCTTGGTCACCATCGAGAGGCCGACAGGGCTGAGGCAAAGCTCGCCGAACGTCTGCAGCAGATAGACGCCGACGAGCCACATCGGGCTGACGCGAATCCCCTGCGACTGCGCGATCGCCGCACCCGGCACGAGGAGCAGGAACGACAGGCCGACGAGCACGAGGCCGAACGCGAATTTGGTCGGGCTCGAAGGTTCGCGGCGACCCATCCGCAGCCACAGCGCCGCAAACACCGGCGCGAAGATGATCACGAACAGCGGCTGCACCGACTGGAATGTGCTGGAGGGGAAGTTGATGCCGAAGAGGTCGAGGCGCGTGAGGCGGTCGGCGAAGAGGTTGAGGCTCGAGCCGGCCTGCTCGAACGCGCCCCAGAAGAGCATCGAGAAGAAGAAGAGGATCACGATGACGAGGATCCGCCGCCATTCCGCGGGCGTGAAGGACGAACTCGCGCCCGCCGCAACTTCAGCGGCGCGCGTCTCTTCGTTGCGCGCGTGACGCGCGAGTCCCGGTGCGATGTGCTTCTTCCCGAGGATGTATTGAATGACGCCGATGGTCATGCCGATGCCGGCGGCGCCGAAGCCGTAGTGCCAGTTGACCTTCTGCCCGAGGGGGCCGCAGATGAGAGGGGCGACGACGGCGCCGATGTTGATGCCCATGTAGAAAATCGAAAAGCCGGCGTCGCGGCGGGGATCGTCTTTCTCATAGAGCGTTCCGACGATGCCGCTCACGTTCGGCTTGAGCAGACCCGTGCCGATGACAATCAGGCCGAGGCCGAGGAAGAAGGTCTGTGTGGAGGGGAAGGCCATGGCGAAATGGCCGGCGGCGATGATGATGCCGCCCCACAACACGGATCGATAAAGGCCGAGGAAGCGGTCGGCGATCCAGCCGCCGGGGATGGCCATCGCGTACACGCCCATCGTGTACCAGCCGTAGATCGACGAGCCTTTTTCGGTGGTGAGGCCAAGGCCGCCGTTCTCGGGGGGCGCGACCATGTAGAGGATGAGCAGCGCGCGCATGCCGTAGTAACTGAAGCGCTCCCACATCTCGGTGAAGAAAAGCGTCGCGAGCCCGCGGGGATGACCGAGCCACTGTTTTTCGGCAATTGCGTTCATGGGGGGACATTGTAAGGGCGCGCTGTGCGCGCCTGGCGTTGGGCGTTCGGCGTTGGGCGGTTGGGGTGTTTCGGCGGAGTCACAGTTTTGTGGTGTTTGTGCGGCCCCTCACCCGGCGCTTCGCGCCACCCTCTCCCCGCCCTGCGGGGCGAGGGGCAATGAAGGTGGCGACGGTGCCACGTTGCCCTTCTCCCCGCGATGCGGGGAGAAGGTGCCCGAAGGGCGGATGAGGGGCGGCGCACACTCGCGCACGACTGAGACTCCGGCGCAACACCCCAAACGCCCATTGCCCATTGCCCAACGCCCGCGCGGCAGCGCGCAGCCGCGCACATTTCTTGTATCGTCGCGGCCGCATGGCAAACGAGCGACATCCGCGCGGCCTCTACGTTCTGTTCGGTACTGAGATGTGGGAGCGCTTCAGCTTCTACACCGTCAACGCGATGCTTGCGCTGTACCTGCGCGACGCGGTGCAGGGCTTCTCGTTTTCGAACGCCCACGCGTCGTCGGTGGTCTCGACGTACAACATGTTCATCTACTTCACGCCGCTGATCGGAGGCTTCCTCGCCGATCGATGGCTCGGCTACCGGCGCGCGATTTTCGTCGGCGGCATCTCGTTCATGATCGGCCACGCATTACTGGCCGTTCCGAACAACTACAGCGTCGTCCTCGCGGCGCTCGCGTTCCTCGTCATCGGCAACGGCTTTTTCAAGCCGAACGTCTCTTCGATGGTCGGCAACCTCTATCCCGAGGGGAGCAACCTCAAAGACAAGGCGTACCTGATTTTCTACATGGGCATCAACTTCGGCGCCGCGGGCGCGCCGCTGCTCGCGAACTTCATTCAGCCGCGGTGGGGATTCCATCCTGCGTTCTTCATGGGAGCGATCGGGATGCTCATCTCGCTGATCGTCTTCGCCGCGAGCCAGAAGCACGTCCGTCACGCCGATCGCCGCAAGCCGCTGACCGCCGATGAAGGACGCAATGCCGCCGCATCCGAAGACCTCCCGCCGGTGGCGAACGAAAGCGCGCTGGCGATGGAAGCCGTCCCGGAGTGGAAGCGGATCATGGCGCTCATCGTCATCTTCCTGATCGTGATCGTCTTCTGGATGGTTTTCCATCAGAACTCGATTTCGCTGACGTTCTGGGCGAACGATCACACGCGCAACCTGCCGGGCATCCTCTCGAACTCGATCAATCCGCTCTGGATCATCTCGCTCTCGCTGCCGCTGGCGTGGTTCTGGACATGGCTCGACCGCCGCGGCAAAGAGCCATCGACGCCGGTGAAGATGATGTTCGGCATGCTGCTCACCGGCCTCTCGTTCACCATCCTCTATTTCGCCGCGAATTCGGGCGGATTCACGAAGCCGGTGTTCAAGGTCGTGCAGTCCGACGCGCAGCAGACGTGGGTGACGATCTCGCCCGAGGCGCGCGAACATCTCGGGATCACCACGGCGGCCACGAAGCTCGATGAGAAAACCGAAGCGTGGCGCGTCAACACGCCGGCGCCGGTGAAGAAGGGCGAATACGTACGGCTCGAGAACGTCGCCGGCGATCAGCTCAATGTCTCGCCGGCCACGCGCGTCTCGGCATGGTGGCTCATCCTCGCGTACGGCGTTCTCTCGCTGGGCGAACTGATGCTCAGCCCGATGGGACTGTCGCTCGTCTCAAAGGTCGCGCCGGTGCGCATGCGCGGCCTGATGATGGGCGGCTGGTTCGCCGCGACCGCGATCGGCAACAAGCTCACCGGCGTGGCAAAGTACTGGGATCTCTGGAGCCACTCCTCGTTCTTCATCCTTCTCGCATCGATGGCGTTCTTCATGGCCGTCGTGCTCTTCGTGCTCCTCCGACCGCTCAAGAAAGCGATGCCCGGCGTCTGATGGAGTTGCAGGAAAACGTTCCTCTCGCGCCGCTGACCACCATCGGCATCGGTGGTCCGGCGCGCTATTTTTTTCGCGCGACGGACGTCGATGAGATCCGCGTCGCCCTCGACTGGGCCCGCGATCACAAGCACCCCATCTTCCTCCTCGGCGGCGGCAGCAATCTGCTGATCTCCGACGACGGTTTCCCCGGCCTGGTCATTCAACTCGATCTGCACGGCATCACCGTCGAGAGTGAAGACGCCGAACATGTGATGGTTAAAGCGGCGGCAGGCGAGCCGTGGGATCCGTTCGTTGCGTTCACGGTGCATGAGCGGCTGGCGGGCATCGAGTGTCTCTCCGGCATCCCCGGCTCGACCGGCGCGACGCCGATCCAGAACGTCGGCGCGTATGGCCAGGACGTCAGCGAAACGATCGTGCGCGTCGAGGCGCTCGACCGCACGACCGGTCTCGTCACATGGTTCACGAACTGGGACTGCCGCTTCGGCTATCGCTCCAGTTTGTTCAAGAACCACGAGCGCGATCGCTACGTCGTGCTGTCGGTGACGTTCCGCCTCCGCCGCAACGGCAGTGCAACGGTGCGCTATCCGGAGTTGCAGAAGTTCATCGATGAACGCGGCATCGCGCTCGACGATCTGCAGGGCGTGCGCGATTCGGTCATCGCCATTCGCAAGCGCAAGGGGATGGTGCTCGACGCAGACGATCCCGACACGCGCAGCGACGGCTCGTTCTTCATGAATCCGGTGCTGACGAAAGCGGACTATGAGCGCTTCGCGCAGCGCGCGCCGAACGCGCCGCACTTTCCCTCAGGCGAGGAAGTGAAGCTCTCTGCTGCGTGGCTGATCGAGCATGCAGGCTTCACGAAAGGCTTCGCGCACGGCAATGTCGGCCTCTCGTCGAAGCATTCGCTCGCGGTGATCAATCGCGGCAGCGGCACGGCCGCGGAAGTGGTGGAGCTGGTGCGGATGATTCAGGGGAAGGTGCGCGAGACGTTCGGCGTGGAGATGCACCCGGAGCCGAATTTCATCGGCTTCTGATCACGCAGGCGGCGGTTCGACCGTGGGGAGGATGCGCACCTGCGACCTGCGCTGTTCCTCGCGCTCGCGCATGCGCTCGATCTTGCGCTGCAGCGAATCGCCATCGGGCTGCACGACCGCGCTGCGAATGAGGGTGTTGAGCGCGAGCGCGTAATGCGCGTCAGCATTGTCGAGCCGCACGCCGGTCTTATAGGCCATGCCGGTGGACATGCGCGTGACATGGCTCCAGACGACGGTTCCGGAAACGGTGATGGTCACGTCGCCGCGCTTGCACCACAGTCGGGCGCGCGTCCCAATGCGCAGCGGGAGCGCGTGCGAGATCTGCGCGCCGCCGAGGCTGAGGTTCAACACCGCCATTTCTGCGACTCCGAAGGTTCCGGTGATCGGCTCGATGACGGTGAAGCGGTCCCCTTTGCGAAGGTCGACAACTTCGAGGTTCATGTTCGGAACGCGGGGATTCTAGCATGGGACGACGGGGGCCTCCGGCGGCCGGGCCACGGGCCCGGACCCGTCTTGCAGGCCAAGCCTCCGCGACACTCGTGCGAGACAACGACCTCTGTCGCGGAGGCTTGGCC
>JALYOB010000382.1 GCA_030857085.1 Acidobacteriota bacterium
CCCCCCCCCAACTCCAAACTAAATCCTTTCGATCATCCAGACGACGCCCATCGCCGCAATGGCGCACGACGCCGGCACGAGCAACCTTCGCCGATACCACGGCTTCGCCTGAGCCCAGCTCACAATGAGCAGCCATGCAGCAGCAATCACCGACAATTGCCCCAGCTCCACCCCTACATTGAACGCCACCAGCGCCGTTGCAAACTCGCCGCGAGGAATGCCGAGCTCTCTCAACACGCCCGCGAATCCGAGTCCGTGCAATAAGCCGAATGCAAAGACGATCGCCACGCGCCACGGCTTCAATTGAGTCGTGGTCAGGTTTTCCACCGCTACATACGCAATGGACAGCGCAATGAGCGGCTCGACGATCCGTGGCGACGCCGAGACCACGCCATAGATCGAAAGGCCGAGGGTGATGGAGTGCGCGAGGGTGAACGCGGTGACCTGCGTGAGCACGGGGCGCAAACGGCTCGACAGCAGAAACATGCCGAGGACGAAGAGGATGTGATCGAGACCGTAGGGGACGATGTGCGTGTAGCCGAGAACGAGGTATTGACGCAAAACGCCGAGACGCGACGGCGGCAATAAACGCTCGTCGAGCGGAAAGGGCGCGCTCTGTGCGTCCCCGTCGAGCCAGACGCGCTGCGGCGGCGCATGCGGCGTTTCAATGGTCATCGCATACGAGGCATACGTCAGGCCGTAACGCCAGGTGAACGCGCCCGCATTGCGGGGAACGTCTCCAGTGAGACGGATTGTGGCGACGTCGCCATCGGTCAATACATTGATCTTTGGCTGTACGCGTGTCGCACCGAACCGAATTTCGGCAGCGTTGGACAATTGTGGCGTGTAATGCGTCAGTGAGGCGGCACGCGTATGTGTTTTTGCCTGGAGTTTGCGCAACAGCGGCTGCGCGCCGCTGACGACGTCAATGCGATAGGTGTGGTCTTTCAGAAATGCGACGCGTACCTGTGTCGTGCCGATCTCGTGCGCCGAGACGGTCAGTGTCGCCAGTAAGGCAACGATCAGCGCTCGAAGGTGAGTGAAGCCCACAGGCTCTCCCATTGGCCGCTCTTCGTGCGAACGAGATGCGTCGCTTTGATCAGCCAGACGCCTTTTCCGAGCTTCAATGCGGCGCGGCCTTGTGCGTCGGAACGCGCGGTCATGTGCGAACCGTCCTCCGCGGAAATGGCTGTAATGAGCGCATTGGCCAGCGGCTTCGTTTCATAGACGAGCTTCAATTGCAGAGGAGCCGTTGTAAACGGATCGTTCGCAGGGACGAGCTCCAGCCGATAGCCCAGCGGCTTCTGTACATTGGACGGGCCATTGCCGACGCGCACGAGCGTCTTGGCAAAACGATAGAAGTTTTCGCGGTGCGGTCCATTGGGAACCGTCACGCCGCCGATGCCTTCCTCGCGCAGGAACTGCGCGAATTTCTCGGGGGTGATTTCGAGCGGCGACGCTTTGCTCTTGTAGCCGATGACCGCAGTGCCGGCTTCGTCCACACGAACGAAGCCGGCGGGGTCCTGGTTCTCCAATCCATTCACGGCTCGCTCACCTGCTGCATCGCGCACGACGAAGGAATCCATCAGTGCCGCACTGCGCGGCACCGGATCGCCGGCGAAATCGGTCCCGACGCGGAGAGACGCAGTGAACGTCTTTCCCGCGACCGGCCGGAACGTCGACGGCTCGATCCAGAAGTCGTGTGCGTGCGCGGGCAACGCGAACGCGATCGTGAACAGGAGAACCTTGCGGATCAACGGATGTTGCTCCTTTGCTGCAGGAGACCGCGGAACAGCGAGGGCATGATGCTGAAGTGGGTATTGGTGCTGTCGGGGAACTGGCCCATCAGGTACGTCGCGTCGCCCGTGTTGTTGTCGACGAGCGATGCGTACGGGACGATCGTGCCCGAGCCGTCCGTGATGCGGAACTCGACAGTGCCGATGTCGACGTTCGAGTTCACGAACGAGCGCGCCGGAATCTGCATGTGCATGAAGCTGCCGCCCGGGACGAAGAACGAACGCGTACCGGCAACGCCGCCGGTTCCGTTGCGGAACGTGATCTCGACATTCATGCCGTTTTCCGAGCCCGCGACGAAACCGATGTTCGTACGTGTCGAGGCGTTGTTCATCACGCCCGGCACGTACACGACTGCATTGTTGTCGGCAGTGCCGAACGTGTTTTCAAAGAAACGGCTTGCGGCCGGAACCGTCTGGCCGAGCGGCGAGCGGCTGCTGTAGGCGCGCGACGTGACGGCAAACGGGCGGTCGCTGCCGAGCAGCAATGCACCGGTGACGTTCTGCATCGCATAGCCATTGAGGATGTCGCGCAACATGACCGTGCTGTTCGCACCGACGGTGATGCTGCCGTCGATGCCGTTCGCAACCAGCGGAAAGATGTTGTTCGACGTGTTGTCGCCGCTCTCGATCAGAACTGCCTGCACGGTCATCGGCGTATTGCTGAAATTGCGGATGGTGACGTCGCTCATCCACATCGTGCCGTTGGCGCCCATGACATGGCCGACGATCGGAATGACGTAAGTATCGGAGTACGGCTCTGCGGAGGCGCCGAATGCCGCCAGCGCGAGCAGAACTGCAAGAAGAATCGTTTTGCGCATGCGAGAGGCTCCTACGGGTTGGTGGTGTTGTTGTTGGCGTGCGGACGGCTCTCGAAGCCCTGATTCGGCAGCGCGACGTACGGGAAGGTCGACAGGAAAGCCTTGTCGTTCGCATCGACGCCGTCGGTCAATGCATTGTTCGGCTCCTTATTGAAGCCCGGGACGAGCACACCTGCGACCACGCGCAGGGAGATGTCGACGACGTCATCGGCGAGACGGCGGCCATTGGGGAATCCGCCGAGGTCATTGGCGATGGCGCCGAGGCGATTGGGCTGTGCGGTGACGGGGACGCCGACGTTGAGGCGGATCATTTCCGCAGGAACGACGTTAGCCGGCTGATTGGCGCCCGGGAGGCCGGTCAGGAAAACCTGCACGAGGTCATTACGCGGCGCAGGCGGAACGCTGATGCCATAGAGCGCGGTCATGAGCTTTGCGACTTCCGGATCGAGGACGCGATTGCGGAACTGTTCGTTGTTCGTGAACAGCGCCAGATCGCCCGAGGGCTCGGACGCATTGAAGATGTCCTTGAACGCGAGCGGCAGCACGACTTCATTGACCAGCGGCATGCCGAGACGCGAAACCTGCGTCGTGCCGCCGAAGAGCTGACGGGCGAAGCTGGTGCCGCTGCGGAACGTGACGCGCGAACGGCTGGACGATGCCCAGACGCCGATCACTGCATTCGCGGCAGTCGGGCTTCCCGGCGCGGTGCCGCCGGCGACGAGCTGTGTAATCGGAACCTGAATGGCAATCGTGTGGACGTTGTAGCCGCGCAGGCCGTCGACGCCATTGGCCGACTGTGCCACCGGCGGAACTTTGTGCAGCTGCTGCACGGGGCGGAGCGTCAGGAGATCGACGATCGAGCCGATATCGACGAAGAACGGATCGTCGCGCGGGCCGGCGAAGACTTTGCCGCCATTGTTCGGCATGTTGAACACGGCCGCGTTCGCCAGTGCAGCGTAATCAGGCGTCGATTTCGGTCCGATGTTCGGCGGTGCCACCTGAAAGTCCGAGCCCATGCCCGTGCCGGTGCCGCTGCGGCGCGCGCCGGTGATGCGATTGACGGTATAGAACTGGCGCACATTGAGGTTCGGCGAGTCGAGCGTCAGAACGGGACCGGTGTTGTAGAGGAAGGTCTGCGGATTGCGGATGTCGGTACGGAACTGGAACTGGTAGGTGATGTCTTCTTTTGCGTCGCCGTTGTTGTCGATGTGGATTTCGTAAATGCCGGCGGGCGAGAAGTTGTAGAAATTCGGCCCGTTCGCGGGCTCTTCGAGCGGGATGTAGTTCGCAATGATGGTGACGGTGTTAGGCGCATCGGGACTGCGGAAGACGTAGACGTCGGTATTGTCCATCGTCGGGTCTTCGGTGATGAGCGGTGCCTCGCGATGCGAGGACGCAAACAGCGAAGTGGACAGCAGCAATATTGCGAACAGTGAAGCGAGGATTTTTTGCTTTGACATTCGGGAGTGTCTCCTTTTTCCGGAGACCGCTCACTGCACGCGGGAACCCACTGCGTGCCAGAGGTGTGTAAGAAAAGGTGTCTTTGTCGGGGTGATCTGAGGGTACGAAAGCGTACACAGCGTACAATCGCTGCCACGGACACAATATGCGGACGATCATGGAGCGGCAGTTGCGCGCTGTGCTGGACCACGCCCCTGACGGCGTGCTGGTGGAATGCGGCGACCGGATCGCCTATCTCAATCCTTCTTATGCGCAGATGCTCGGGTATCCGAGCACGACTGAGCTGGCGGACGCGACGATCCGTGAGATTGCGCATCCCGAGGATTTCGAGCGGCTGCGCTGGTTCAGCAAATGCCGCAGTGAGGGAAAACCTGCCCCCTGCCGCTATACGTTTCGCGCGCAGCGGCGCGGCGGCGGCCTGGTGACGTTCGACGCGAGCATTTCCACCGCGCGGCTCGATGGAGAGGTGTTGATCACCACGATCGTGCGCGAGCTCGGATCGCATGAGGTCGACGCGGTACGCGATTTCACCGTTCCGGGAGCGAAACGCCTTTCCGAACGGGAGTGCGAAGTGCTCCGGCATGTCGTCGAAGGAAAGCGCTCCAAAGAGATCGCGCTGATGCTGAACATTTCCGAGAAGACGATCTGCACCCACCGCAGCCGCGCGTTTCGCAAGCTCGGCCTGCGCAGCGATCTCGATCTGTTCCGTATGGCCGCCGAACGCGGCTGGTTTCCGAAGCAGGCGTGAGGGGCGACGGCCAGGAGCCTCCGGCGGCCGGGCTCACGGGCCCGGACCCGTCTGGCAGGCCAAGCCTCCGCGACACAGTTC
>JALYOB010000806.1 GCA_030857085.1 Acidobacteriota bacterium
GGCCAAGCCTCCGCGACACAGTTTTCTTAATTCGCACGAGTGTCGCGGAGGCTTGGCCTGTCAGACGGGTCCGGGCCCGTGGGCCCGGCCGCCGGAGGCCTCCCGGTCGTGCGCACTCACCTTCTGCACAATGGCTTCTACGACTTCGGCAATCGTCAGGTCGGACGTCTCGAGGATCGTATAGGTGTCGTCGTGCGTGAGCGGCGAGTCGGCGCGGGTGGAATCCTGTTTGTCGCGCTGCAGCGCCTCGGCGAGCACAGTGTCGAAATCGACCTGCTGTCCTTTTGCGACGAGCTCGGCGTAGCGGCGATGCGCACGGACGTCAGGACGCGCTTCCAGAAAGAATTTGTGCGGTGTGTCGGGAAAGACTTTCGTTCCGATGTCGCGACCTTCCAGAACGCCGCCATTGCGGCGGCCGAGTTCCTGTTGCATGCGCACCAGGGCGCGGCGGACCGCCGGAACGGCGGAGACGTGACTGGCGGCCATGCTGATCTCCGGCGTGCGGATGATGCCGGTGATGTCTTCGCCTTCCAATAGAACGCGCGGCGGATCGCCGGGAACGAATTCAATGTGCGTATTGGCGACGAGTTGCTCGAGCGCTTCCGCGTTCTGTACCCCGACGCCCGCGCGTGTGGCGGCGAGGCCAATGGCGCGATACATGGCGCCGGTGTCGATGTGCGGCAGATTGAGCTCGCGCGCGACGAGTTTGCTGGCGGTCGTTTTCCCGACGCCGGACGGGCCGTCGATCGCGACGATCAGCGCCACTTAGCCGCGTCCCCGCCGCGATTCACGCGCAGGACGTGCGTCGCGCGCGGAGCGGCGTGCCGGAGCTTGTGCGCGCGCGGCCGCCGGAGTCTTCGGACGTGGGCCGCTCTTCGTACGCGTCGAGGAGGTCGCAGTCGCGCGTCCGGCGCCGTTGCTGGCGCGCGCAGTTTTCGCGGCCGGCTTTTTCTTCGACGACGTTGTGCGAGCCGCGGGCGCTTTTCCGGCCGCCTTCTTCGTTGCAGGACGTGGTGCAGTGCGGCGCGCCTTCGGCTTCGCCGGCTCCTGCATCGTCGACAACATCTTGACTTCTTTCGGCGAGAGCTCGCGCCAGTCGCCGGCGGTGAGGTTCGGATCGGCAATCGGTCCGATGGCGACGCGGCGGAGTTTCGAGACGGGATGTCCGACCGCCTGGAACATTTTGCGGATCTGCTGGGTGCGTCCTTCGCGCAGCCGCACTTCGTACCAGGAGTTGCCTTCGTCGTCGCCCTTGCCGGTCGAGCGGCCGGTGGTTTTCATCCGCTCGATTTCGCACGGGAGCGTGCGTTTGCCATCGATGGTGATGCCGCGCTCGAGTTTCTCGACCAGGCGCTCGGTGGGAACGCCGCGCACTTTGACGTGATACGTCTTGACCGAGCCGTGTTTCGGATGGGAGACCTTGAAGGCGAGATCGCCATCGTTGGTCAGAAGAATCAAGCCTTCGGAGTGGAAGTCGAGACGGCCGACCGGATAGATGCGCTCGCGAACGCCTTTGACGAGGTCGATCACGGTCTTGCGGCCCTGCGGGTCTTCGACCGTGGTCATGACTTCTTTCGGCTTGTAGAGCAGGATGTAACGGTGCTCTTCCGGTTTGGTGATGAGCTTTCCGTCGACTTTGATGTGATCGCGCTTCGGATCCGCTTTCGATCCGAGCTCGTCGACGACGCGACCATTCACGGTCACGCGACCCTCGCGGATCATCGTCTCGGCTTCCCGTCTCGATGCGAAACCGGCGTGCGCGATGATCTTCTGCAGTCGCTCGAGTTCCATCACTCTTCGTTCGCTTCGGTGCTCGACGATTCTAACTGAGTTTGTTCGTTGGGCATCGCGGTTGATGTGTCGTCGCTCGTGGTTGCATCGTGCGCATCGACGAGTTCCTCGGTTCCTCGAGGATCTTCGACATCATGCGCTGATGCATCGGTCGCGCCGTAGTTGGCGTCGAGGAAGGAATCGCTTGAGAGTTCCTCGGTTCCTCGGAGTTCCTCGGAGTTCCTCTCGGATTCATCGCCGGCGTTCGGATCAGTCGCATCGCTCGTGTCCTGCGGAGCATCTCCTCCGAGG
>JALYOB010000383.1 GCA_030857085.1 Acidobacteriota bacterium
GGCGGCGGCAGAGCCGCCGCTCTGTTACGCCGCGGCAAAGCCGCGGCAAAGTGAAAGCGGCGACTCGCGTCGCCGCACTCCATACACCTTTTTGGAGTGCGGTGACGCCAGTCACCGCTTTGACTAAGCGGCGAAGCCGCTTTTGGAGTGCGGCGGCAGAGCCGCCGCTCTGTTACGCCGCGGCAAAGCCGCGGCAAAAAGTGAAAGCGGCGACTCGCGTCGCCGCACTCCAAACCCATTCATTTCTTCGTCTTCTTCTTCCCCCCCGACTGCGTCGCGTTCCCGTTCCCGCTCGTCATCTTCTTCGCGGTCGGAATCACGCGCGGCGGCGGCGCGTCGGTCGGGGAGAACATCGGGAACACGCCGAGGGGCAGCATGTCGCTGAAAATGTGACTGACCTCCGTCGTTGCGAGCTGGCCCGTTCCGCCGTCCGTGTGACAGGAGAAACAATTCAGGCCTGAGCCCGGCGGCGGATTGATGCTCGTGCTGGCCTGGTGGTACGTCTCCATCGTGCTGTTCGCCAGACGGTTCGTGCCGATCTCCGAGCCCTTCCCGCTGTTCGTGATCGGGTTGTACTGGCCGGTCGGCGAGTAGCCGCCGAACGTCCACGTCGAGCCGACGAAGTAGTAATTCGACCGCACGTCGTTGCTCGGCAGCATCCCCAGAATGCTGTTGTTGATCGACACTACCTCGGTATTCGCCGCGGCCGGAGTTGGATCGTTCTGGTTCGGCTGACCGCTCGGCGCGACGCCGAACGCATACACCCGCTGCGTGTCGCTCGCGCTGACGTTGTAGTCCTTCGTCGATTTCGGGATCGGGCTGCCTTCGATGAAGGGCGGGTTCTGATAATTCGCGTGCGCCACGTTGAACGGACCACTCGAATTGGTCGCAGAAAACAGCCAGTTGCCTGCCGAGCTGGCGGGGACCGTGATCGTCTGGCCGGACAGATTGACGTATTGATACTGGCCGTTCGGCGAGTTCCCGAAGTGCTCGAACGTCGACCAGATCATCTCCGGATGCCCCTTCGCGCTGCCGACAAAGTGCACGCCCACCAGCGCGAGCGTCGTGAGCTTTTCACCCGTCGGCACCCATTTCTGCGGGTTCGTCATGTCGTACGTCGGTACGAAGGCCGGCGTAGTGACGTACGAGCTCGGGTTCTGCACTGCCGAGATGTCGACCCATGACAGCTTCACTTCGACGGCCAGCGCAATTCCGTCGGTGAAGGTCTGACCGGCGTACGACTGGATCGTATTGAGATCCGATTGCGTCGTCGGGAAATCGGCTGCGGTGATCTTGCCGGAGTTCACGCCGCTCGCGAAATACGTGTACACGTCGTTCGCGAGGATCGTGTAGTAGACGACCGAGGTGTTCTGCGCGAGGAGGACGCCGGCGCCGCCGGCTTGCGCGGGACTGACGTCGAAGATGGTCCCATCCGGGCCGACGATGATCGGCGTGTTGTCCTCGGTGAAGAATCGCTGGCCGATGCGCGCCCCCTGCAGGCTTCGGGGGAGGCTCAGCTTGGGCTGCGCGATCGGCTTTCCGGCCGCGTCATGAAAGACCGCGCGCTTGTCGGCCGTGACCGTGACGCGCGCCGCTTCCACCTGCTTGCCGCTCTGATTGAGCACGAGCGGCCTGCGGTTCGCGCCGAGTTGCGCCGGCACCACTTCGATGATGTTGCCGCTCCGGTCCATGACCGCCGGGAGTCCATTCGGCCCCGGCTTGGCGGGACGGAGATTGACCATGCGGCGCGCTCGCGTGGCGAGAGGCGTATCGACGGTGAACGGGGTGTGCGGGATGAAATAGCGCTTCTTCTGCGCGTTCGGCTCGGAGACGTCATAGAAGACGTTCGAGTCGAAGACGCGGCCCGAGCCGCCGTACGACGCGGGCGCGGGGGAAAGCAGCCACAGATGCATCTGCTGCGACCAGAGATAGAAGTTGCAGTTGGTCGACGTGTCGAGCGTGAGGCTGTTGGCGGGATTCACCACGCCGTTCGCGGTGACCGAGCCGGACTGGAACCAGGAGGCGAACAGCTGCGGGGAAGCGACGCACGTTGGCTGAGCATCCTGGGGAAGACTCTGGGCAAACGCCGGTGCGGACGCGAGGAGCAGAACGAGCGTCGAAAGCAGGAGCCGGAGTTCTCGCATGATTTCTCCTATTCGGTTGTCGGGTGGAAGGGCGCGGGAGTAATACTGACGGAACGCAGGCATGCCGTCAATACGGAATTTGAGTGATGCGTGCCGCCGTGTCGGTTACGGTTGTCCGTTGTCCGTTGTCCGTTCAAGGGCGGCCGTCGCGAGCGTCACCCTGAACGGATAACGGACAACGGACAACCTGCACACCGACAACCGAGAACCGACAACCGATAACGCTATGTCAACTTCGGCAGTTTCGCCCGCTCCTTGAAGATGTCCGCGAACAGATCCCCCACCTTGGCCAGACGCTCGGGCATTGTGCGGAGGTTGTATTTCAGTGGATCGAGCTTCTTCGTGATCTCGCTCCATTTCAGCGGCGCGGAGACGGGGGCGCCGTCGATGGCGCGGAGCGAGTAGGGTGCGACGACGGTTTTGCCGTAGCCGTTCTGCATGCAGTCGAGATACAGACGGCCGCGGCGTTTGGAGAGGCTGCGTTCGACCGTGATGCCCGGGACCTGCGCGGAGACCGCTGCGGCGATGGAGCATCCGAACTCCGCCGCTTCTTCGTGGGTGTAGCCGGGTGCGAGCGGGACGAACACGTGAATGCCCCGTTTTCCGGAGGTTTTGGGGACGCTCGGCAGATTGAGGTTGTCGAGCAGCTTGCGCATCACGCCCGCCGCTTCGATGGCCTGCTCGATCCCCTTCCCTTTCGCCGGATCGAGGTCGAACAGAACCCAGTCCGGCTGCTCGAGGCTCGCCCCGCGCGAGGACCACATGTGCACCGTGAGCACGGACATCTGCGCGAGCCAGCGCAGCGCGTCGACACTGTCGGCGACCAGATGTTTGACCGTGCTGCGGCTGACCGTGCGCGTTGGCGTGTTGATCACCGTGAGCCACGAGGGACCTTCACGTCCGATGTTCTGATGGAACCACGACGGTGAGTCGATGCCCTGGTTCCAGTGTTCGAGCGCGAGCGGCCGATCGGCGAGCGTGCGCAACATCGGCTCGGCCACCGCTTCGTAGTAGGCGGCGACATCCGCTTTGGTGATGCCGTCGCGCGGATAGAGGACGCGCTCGGGATGGGTGAGATTCACCCGCTGCGACGGCGCGCGCTCGACGTGCGCCGGTTTTTCGCGCACCACTTCATTGACCGACTTGTCGTCGCGCAATCCCAGGAACGACGGATGCCGCAGACGATGATCGGAGGTCCATTCGGTGAACGAGACCTGCGCGACGAGACGCGGCTTCACCCAGTGCGCCACCTTCACGCGCGGCGCGTCTTTGACCAGAGGCTTCGGCACTTCGTCTTTGGCGAGCGTCTCGTGCAGCTCGCGGCGCATCTTTGCGTTGAATCCGGTGCCGACTTTGCCTGCGTAGCGCAGCTCTCCCTGGTCGCCCAGCACCGCCAGATGCAGCGAGCCGATGTCGCGGTCACTGGCAGTGCTCGGGTTCCAGCCGACGATCACCAGCTCCTGCTGATTCTGCGCTTTGATCTTCAGCCACTCTTTCGAGCGGCGACCTTCGTAGGTCGAGGAGTTGCGCTTCGCGATGATCCCCTCCCACCCTTCACTCGAAGCATGTTTCAGCGCCTCGGCGCCATCCATGTCGAGCGTCTGGGCGATGGTGATCCCGGCGGGCGGCTTGAGCTTCTCGAGGATTCTGCGCCGCTCGGTGTACGGCACTTTGCGCAGGTCTTTGCCGTCGAGCCAGAGGATGTCGAAGATGACCATCCGCTCTTTGCCGCTCCCCTGCTGCAGGAGCTGAAAGCGGGGCGCCCCTTTTTCATCGAGCACGACGATCTCGCCGTCGATCACTGCGTCCTTCACCTTCATCTTCTGCAGCGCGGTGAAGATGCGGGGGAAGCGCGGCGCGAGATCGAGCTCGTTGCGGCTGAGCATCATCGCCTCGCCGCTCACGATGGCGGCGACCGCGCGGAAGCCGTCGTATTTGAGCTCGTACGACCAGCTCTCTTCATCGCGCGGCGGGCCGTCGGCCAGCGTTGCGAGCATCGGCGGAAAGACTTTTTTCAAAAGTTGCTTCGGCGTCATTGCACGGCCTCGACGGCAAACGGCGCGATCACCCGCACTTCGTCGAATCCTTCCTCGATCGTTGGTGGGACGAGTTTCCTGGCAGTGGTGAAGATCGCGACGTCGGGCACGCGCTCTTTTTCCTCGCGTCCGCGATTGCGTGCGACGGAGTCACGCACGGTCGAAGGAAAGTAGAGCGCAACGATGCGTGCGGCGTGACGGCGTCCCAGCTCGATCAGCGGCGCGCGCAGCAGCGGCGTGGGATTGGTGTTGTCGACGGCGACGGAGCGCCCGGCGGCGAGAGCCTCATCGATCATCTGCAGTTGTCGCGCGTCGCGGTTCCGCACGTTCTTCATCAGATCCTTGCTGACATGCACGTGCGTTGCCGCAAGATGAGTGCGGTACCAGGTCGACTTGCCGGCGGCCTGCAATCCGACGAAAACGACCAGTTCACCGGCCATTGGTCCTGCTTCGCATGAAAATTCTCTGCGCTCGTCACACGGCGAAGCGCATGTCAGAGAATGCCGTGCTAGCATTTCTCCTCAATCCGCAGTCTCCATAAGCCATGTTCGAGACCGTCGCGCCAGAGACCTTCGTTCCGCGCAGTCGCAAGATACTGTACGAGACGCTGCCGCTGTCGATCGGGCTGCATGTCGCGGCCGGCATCGGCCTGCTGATCTTCAATCTCTGGCAGGTGGTGTTGCCGAAAGTTCCGCCGCGCATGGCGACGATGTACAACCTCGA
>JALYOB010000056.1:0-2389 GCA_030857085.1 Acidobacteriota bacterium
CCCCGCACTCGGTTGACCTGTTGCCCGTGCCGAGTGACCGCGCAGTCTGCGCAAGCGGCAACGGGCTACGGGGAACTGGTCAACGCTTCATTCCGTGATGTTCCACCCGTTCTCCGTCTTCCTGAGCGAAGCGACGCCGCGGCGATCCGCATCGGCGCGCACCTTCCGCGCGTAATCCACATCCACCTTCGTGCCGAGGTTGTGCGGATCGATCTTCATTGCAGTCTTCGCGAAGATCGAGCTGGGGCTCGCGAGGAGAGTCGGGCTCTGATACGACGGGTCGCCGGATTGCTGATCGATCGTCGACGTGTACGGGAAGACGACCGCGTAGAGATTGTCGTCTGCGGTGCAGGGATCGTCGACGAAGAACTCGAGCGTGCCGTTGCTGATCGCGATCGGCAGACGATCCTGCATGTGGCCGAGCGGCGGAATCGTGAACGGCAGGTCTTTGCGCACCGTGTTGCCGTCCGCGTCGTACACGTTGACGAGCAGATTGACCGCGCAGCGTCCGAGGTTGACGGCGCCGATGTTCGTGCGCCAGTTGCCCGAGTTGCGGATGCCGTGGGCAATCGAGCTGATGCCGTCGGTCTGGTAATCCATCAGGCCCGTCCAGGTGCCCGGAATCGTCTGGCCGTACGTGCCGCCCGGGTTGTTGTTGTACGTCTCGCTATTCACGAGGAACGATCGCGACAGCACGTCATTCGGCACGCCCGGATTGTCCTCGGGGAAGGCGGCGACGAGCAGCGCGCCGCTGCCGGAGCTCACCTTGAACAGGTCCTGCAGGATGTTGTTCGAGTACGCGAGTGCGTTCGGCGGAAGATCGACCAGCTCCTCGATTCCTTTCGCGCCGCCGGTGGGCAGGAACGTGACGCTGATGCGCAGTTTGTAGTCGAGCTGCGGATTGAAGAGCGAGACGCGCGTCATCCATTGCGTGGCGAAGCCGCCGCGCACGTTTGCCGAAACCGGAATCACGTACGTGTCGTTGAGCTGCGCCATCGCCGGGATCGCGAGGGAGAGGAGAGTTGTGAGGAGGAGCAGTTTGGTTTTCACAGCGGGGTTCCTTTCGGGTGGAGCTCGTCGGCTCCGCGCGGAGCCCAACTGCAGCCGCGGTGCCGCGCCACGGTTGAGTATTCCCCATTGAAAACAAAGGGACTTAGCGTCTCGACGTAAGCCGGGAACCGTGCGAGACGTCCGTCGCACGCTACACTACCGTCCATGAATCAGATCAGCGACCGTCTGCGCGGTCTCGTGCAGTCCGATATCCGCCGCATGTCCCGCGAATGCGAACGCGTCGGCGGCATCAACCTCGGCCAGGGGATCTGCGATCTCCCCACGATTCCGGAGCTCGTCGAAGGCGCCTGCGATGCGATCTCGTCGTCGAAGGCGACGTACTCGAAGTTCGAAGGCATCGACACGCTGCGCGAAAAGATCGCCAGGAAATGCGAGCGCTTCAACGGCTTCAACGTCGATCCGGCGACTGAGCTCGTGGTGACAGTCGGCTCGACCGGCGGCTTCGCCGCGGCGACGATGGCGACGCTGAATCCCGGCGATGAAGTGATTCTCTTCGAGCCGTACTACGGCTATCACCTCAACACGCTGAAAGTGCTCGGCGTCGAGACGAAGTTCGTGCCGCTGCAGTTGCCCGACTGGTCGATCGACTTCGACGCGCTGCGCGCGGCGTTCACGCCGAAGACGCGCGGCATCGTGGTCTGCACGCCGTCGAATCCGTGCGGGAAGGTGTTCACGCGCGAAGAGCTCGAGCGCATCGCCGCGCTCGCGCACGAGTTCAACACCTGGGTTTTTACCGACGAGATCTACGAATACATCGTCTACGACGGCCGCGAGCATCTGTCGATGGCTGCGGTCGATCGCGACATTGCGATCACGATCAGCGGCTTCTCGAAGACGTTCTCCGTCACCGGCTGGCGCATCGGATACGTCGCGGCAGACAAGCGCGTCGCGGCCTCGATCGGTCTGGTGAACGATCTCTTTTACGTCTGCGCGCCGACGCCGCTGCAGTGGGGCATTGCGCGCGCGCTCGACATCGGCGAGGACTACTACCGCAATCTGGCGAAAGATTACGAGAAGAAGCGGGACATGCTCGCGGAGTCATTGCGCGAAGGGGGCTTCAAGCCGTTCGTGCCGCAGGGCGCGTACTACATGCTCGCCGAGATCCCGGAGCGCTTCGCCGATTCGCGCGAGGCGGCCATGGCGCTGATCGAGGAAGCAGGTGTCGCGTCCGTGCCGGGGCCGTCGTTCTACGCGAGCGATCGTGGCGACCGCCTGCTGCGCTTCTGCTTCGCGAAGGACTTTGCGTCGCTGGAAGAAGCAGGCAAGCGGCTCGCGCGCGTAGGCGCAGCGAGAGTCTGATTTGGAGTGCGGCGACGCC
>JALYOB010000056.1:2399-12740 GCA_030857085.1 Acidobacteriota bacterium
CACTCCAAACTACTTCTTATGCCCCGCGCGCAGGTCCTCGAGGATGTCCTCGGCGTGACGTGCCGTATCTACCTTCTTGTAGATCTTCTTCACCCGTCCATCCGCGCCGATCCAGAACGTCATGCGGGCCACGCCCCAGGTGCGGCGGCCGTACAGGTTCTTCTCTTTCCACACGCCGTACATCTTCGCCACGTCCGCGGTCTGATCCGAGAGCAGCGGAAAGTTCAGATTGTGTTTGCTGCGGAAGTTTTCGTGGCTTTCCATCGGATCGATCGAAACGCCCAGCACCACCGCGTGCTCCTTCGACAGATCCGCTTCATGATCGCGGAACGAGCAAGCCTCCGCCGTACAGCCGGGCGTATCGTCCTTCGGATAGAAGTAGAGAATCACATCCTTGCCGCGAAACTCGCGCAGCGTCACTTCCTTGCCGCGCGTCGAGGGGAGACGAAAGTCGGGAGCGACGTCGCCGACTTTGGGTTCGTAGAAATCCTGCATCGATTCTCCTAGTTTGCCGCGCCCGCGCCGAACAGCACTTTCTCCGCGACCAGCACCGCGTTGAGCGCCGAGCTGCGGCGGAGATTATCGCAAACGGCCCACACCCAGAATCCGCCGCGAATCGAAGGATCCATCCGCACCTCCGCGATCAGGACTTCGTCCTTTCCTGCGGCGTCGATGGTGCCGAACTGCTGATCTCCTTCCGGAAGGACGAGCGCCGGATTGCCGCGCAATGCATCGAGCACCTGCGCTTCGTCGACCGTTTCCTTCGTGCGGACGAAGAGCGAAAACGTGTGGCCGTGAAAGATGGTGCCCTGCGTGACGAGCAGCGCCAGCTCCGTGCGCGGACTGGTGAGCGCGCGCACCTGCGAGACGATCACTTCTTCGTTGCGCTCCATCGCCGGATAGAGATTGAACGCGAGCTGGCGATCGAACACCTTCTTCGGAACGGTTTGAATATTCAGGACGCTGATGGTCTGCGCCGCGAGCTCTTCCACGCCCTCCTGCTCGAACTCCGAAGCCGGCTGCACGACGGTGGCGGTGCAGCTCTCGATCGGGGCGATGGTCGCGATCTGATGCAGGATCAGCGCGATCGGAATGGCAACGGGATGCGGTGAGACGAGGACGTTGTCGCTGCCGTCGAGCGACTCGAGATTCACGCCCGCGATGGCGAGCTTGCCTTCTTCCGCGGTGGTCGGCTGCGAGAGGTCGACCGCGATGAAATCGTCTTCCTCATTGCGCGCGATCCAGTCACGATTCGCTTCCGCGGGGCCACAGAAAAAAACGAGATCGAGATCGTCGAGACCTTCCTGCGCAACCGAAGCGACGACTGCCGGTTCGGCATCGACTTCGGTCAGCGCGCCTGCGGCCTGTCCGCTTGCATCGAGGAGCTTGAGCTTCGCGTACGGAAACGACCGCTCGCGCAGAATGGTCTGGATTTCAGTGCCGACCAGAGTCAGCGGATTGATGATGCCGACGCGGTAGCCGGCCTGGGACTTGGGGTGCGCCATAGTGGCGCGGTTTGTATCACGTCATGCGGCGGGAATCGTCGGCGGCTCCGGCGGCACGAACCCGGCCGGCGTGCCGCTGCCGCTCGCGGGCGGTCGCGGGAAGGCGAGGGACCATAACTTCACCAGCGGCCCGGAGGCGAGATACGCGATTGCGCCGACGAACCAGAACTCGCGCGGCCAGCGGAAAGCGAGTCCGAGGATGAGGGCGAAGGCGACGAAGTACATGAGGGAGCGCTCGCGCTGCAGCGACAGACCTTTCTGGCTGCGATAGCGGACCGGAGACACCATTGCGAACGCTGTGGCGATCGTGAGCAGCATGACGATGACCGCGAAACGGCGATCGGTCACCGGAACGGGCGCATAGAAAATCATCGACGCGAGCGTGAGCGCGCCGGCGGGACTCGGCAGTCCGACGAAGTAGCGATAGTCGGTCTTGCCGGTCATCACGTTGAAGCGCGCGAGGCGCAGCGAAACCGCGGCGAGGAAGAGAAAGGCAATGCCGCCGCCGAGCTTCTCGAACACATGCAGACCCCACGCGTACACGAGCACTGCCGGTGCGGCGCCGAACGTCACGACGTCGGCGAGCGAGTCGTACTCCTTGCCGAATTCACTGGTCGCGTTCAGCTGCCGCGCGATCATGCCGTCGAACGTGTCGAAGACTGCCGCGATCAGCAGCGACAGACATGCGGTCTGAAAGAAACCTGCGGATGCGGCGGTGTTGCCGATGGTCATCGCTTCCATCGCGCGCGTCGCGTAGACGATTGCGCGGAAGCCGAAGAAGATATTGAGCAGCGTGAGCGAAGTCGGAATCACGTAGACGCCGCGACGGAACTTTGTGCGAGGCGGTTTCGTGGCGGCCGTGCTCATTCGGGAATCTCGGCGATGACGGTGAGGCCGACCTTCGGTTTGTCGCCCGGCTTCACGAGAATCGTGGCGTTCGGCGGAAAGAAGATGTCGACGCGCGAGCCGAATTTGATCATGCCGACGCGCTCACCCCGGCCGACCACGTCGCCTTCTTTTTTGTCGAAGACGATGCGCCGCGCGAGGAGGCCGGCGATCTGCTTGAACGCGAGCGTCGCGCCGCGGTCGTCGGTCATGACGATCAGGTTCTGTTCGTTTTCATTCGACGACTTGTGCGACATCGCCACCATCTTCTTGCCGGGCGAATAGCGGTAGTGGACGATCTTTCCGGCCATCGGCGCGCGGTTCACGTGCACGTCGAACACGGACATGAAGATGCTGACCTGGCGCGTCAGCCCCGGCCACACTTCGCCGTCCGGAACGTCTTTGATGAGGACGACCGTGCCGTCGGCAGGGGAGAGGACGTCGACGTGCCGCTCCGAGCCCGCGCGATGCGGATCGCGAAAGAAGTTGATGAGGAACGCGGCAACGGCCGAAAGCAGGATCGCGGCGGGGTACCACTGCGTCAGCAGCGCGATGGCCGCGAGGATGACGACGGGGATGATGAAGATCCATCCCTCAGGAGCAAATCTCAAACGCATCGATTGGGCCTCGGTGCGCGATGCTATGCAAAGGGGGTTCCGTTTGGAACCCCCTTTGGCGGATGGTGAGTGGGTTGAGGAATGACTGCGGCGGTTACGCGACTGCGTTGGACGTTTCGTACGACCGGATTCTTTCGGCCATCTGGTCCTTCAGGTGGAGCTTCCGCTTTTTCAACGTCTTCTCTTCGAGTTCCTCGTCCGAATTGATCTCGCTCTTCGAGCTCAGTTCATTGAGGCGGGTCTCACATTGGCGGTGTTCATCTGCCCAACTGCGAAACTCCGGGTCTTCATCCGAAAGAATGCGTTGAATGTCAGCGGCACGATTCGACATCGATTGTCCTCCTTCGAAGTACCTATCCGCGCGAAAGATTCTAGCACTCTGCCTGCCCGCTCGCGAGCGGCCTTAAGCGTTGCTGCCGCAGAGACTTAGCTCATACAATGCGCCGCCATGCGCCGTCTGTCCGCGGTCGCGCTCGCGATCGTCGCCGTCTCCGTGCTGCTCTCGCCTCTGCGGCGCGAGCTGTTCGTCGGCGACGAAACGAAGTACAGCCAGGTCGTACGCGAGATGCGCGCGGGCTCGTTTTTTCTGCCGACGCTGAACGGCACTCCGTTCACGCACAAACCGCCGCTGCATTTCTGGTCGGTCGACCTGCTGACGTACGTCTTCGGCGTCTATTCGATCTGGCCGTTCGTGCTGCCGTCGCTCATCGCGTTCGGGCTGCTGCTTCTGCTGATGCAGCGGTTCGGCGGCTGGATGGCGGCATTCGTCTGCGGCACGTCGCTCCTCATCTGGGGACCGGCACAAACGGCGCGCATGGACGTGGAGTTCGCGGCCTTGCTGGCGTTGTCCGCGTATTTCATCCATCGCGCAGACGGGCGACTGCCGATCGCGGCCGGCATCGCGAGCGGGTTCGCGTTTCTGGTCAAAGGGCCGATGGCGCCGGTGATCACGCTCGCGCTGTTCGCGTTCGAATGCATTCGCAGGAAACAGAAGCCGCGCGGACGCGATGCGCTCGCACTCCTTCCGATGCTGCTGTTGCCGCTGCTGTGGCTTCTGCCCGCGATCGCGATCGGCGGAGAGGCGTTCTGGCGCGAGATTTTTTACAAGCAGACCGTTGGACGCGCGGTCGGCGCGTGGGTGCACAAGTCGCCGCCATGGTTCTACCTCGTGCGCGCGCCGCTCACGCTGATGCCGTGGTTTTTTCTCTGCGTGGCCGCGCTCTTCAAGCGGCGCGACGAGCTGGCGCGATTCGCGACGAGCTGGATTCTCGCCGTGCTCGTGCCGTACTCGCTGCTCTCGTCGAAACTCGACGTCTACATGATTGCGCTCATCCCGGCGGTGGCGTTGCTGGTCGCGCGCTTTGTGGAAGTCGACGACGCCTGGGGCCGCCGCGCGAACATGACCATGCTGGCGCTGTTCGCGATCGTCGGTGTCGCGGGTCTCGTCGTGCAACCGCATCACATCAAAGGTGAGGATGCGGCGCTCGTCGCTCGACATGACGTGCGGGCGCTGTTCGCGATCATGCTCGCCGCGGCGATCGTCGGCATCGCGGTCACGCTGCGCGGAACATTGCGCACGTCGACGGTCGCGACGGGACTGACGCTGATCGTGCCGCTCACGTACGCAGGCATCGCGCTGATGCCGCTGGCGAACGAACTCGCATCCACGCGGCCGCTCGTGCGGGCACTCGTGCGACAGAACGCCGAACCGGACGAGATCGCGCTGTATGTCTGTCCGCACCTCTGGACGCGCGGCATGCCGCCTGCGCTCACGCGCGCAAAGCAGGTCGATGCGGACGAGTTGCGCGCGATGCCGCGTCCGCGCGTGATCGTCTCGCGGCGCAAAGACTCGCCTGCAATCGCTGACGTCCTCTCCGGCTATCGCAAGGTCGACGAGCTGCGGATGATCGGAAAGTGGTTCGATGTCTATCGACGCTAAACGCCGTTACGCCGCGGCCGCGTTCGTGACGCTGCTCGTGCTGTCGGTGTTCTGGCCTTCGCCCATCGTGTCGATCAACCGTCTCTGGCTGCACGAGCAGATCGACGTCGACGAGCTCTCATTCCTCGGCCGCGAGGCGCCGTCATGGGACGTCGTCTTCTGGTGCTTCGCCGGTTTGCTGCTGATCGCCGTCGTACAAAGCGCCGATGCGGCTGCAGATCCGCGCGAGCCTCTGCGGCAACTGCGCGCGGTGCGTTTCAGCGGCGCGATGTGGCGCCGCGATGCGCTCTATCTCCTCGCCGGTGCGGTGCTCACCGCATGCGTGTGGCTCTTCGCCGACGTGCCGATGCTCGCCTGGGCGGAACGCATCCAGTCCGATTTCACCGAGGATGTGATCCGGATTCTCAACCGCCTTGGCGGCGGGATGAATCCGGTGATGATCGTGGCGTTCTTTCTCGTCGCAGGCGTGGCGTATGTCGAGCGGCGCTGGGTTGCGTACGCAATCGCAATGGGCATTGCCGGACTGGGCGCAGGCCTCCTCGCGCAGATCGTGAAGCAGCTCGTCGGCCGCGCCCGTCCCGAGCTGTGGCTCGGCCCGACGCATTACGCGCCCGGTTCGTCGACGTCGTTTCCGAGCGGCCACACCGTCGGTGCGTTCGCGCTTGCGGGCGTACTGGTGTTCGGCTCGCGCAGCATTGCCTTGCGCGTGATCGCCTTCGCACTCGCGACGGGCGTGGCGTTGTCGCGCGTGCTCGCCTTCCGCCACTGGACCTCCGACGTCACCGCGTCTGCCGTCGTCGGCCTCGTGAGCGCCTGGCTCGCAACGCAGGCGGTGGTGCGGAAGGTAGAATGACGATGTGTCGAAGGTAGCGAACCGCCCCGCAACCTACGAGGACTTGCTCGCACTTCCGGAGCACATCGTGGGGGAGATTGTGGAAGGGGAGTTGTACGCGTCGCCGCGGCCGGCGGCGCGGCATGCAGTTGCGTCGTCTGCGCTCGGAGCGTTCATCCTCTCGAGCTTTGGACGTCGCGGCGGAGGTCCCGGCGGTTGGTGGATTCTGATCGAGCCGGAACTGCATCTCGGACCGGACGTTCTCGTGCCCGATATTGCCGGATGGCGCCGCGACAGGATGCCGGCCATCCCCGATGTCGCGGCGTTCGAGCTCGCGCCCGACTGGATCTGCGAAGTCGTTTCGCCCGGAACGCGCAGGCTCGATCGCATGAAGAAGATGCCCGTATATGCGCGCAACGAGATCGCGTATGCATGGCTGGTGGATCCGATCGCGCATACGCTGGAGGCGTTCCGTCTCGTCGATGGCGGATGGAAAGTCATCGCATGGCACGAAGGCGAAGACGTCGTCCGCGTCGAGCCCTTCGAAGCCATAGAGCTCGCGCTTTCCGAGCTCTGGCTGCCCACAACGTGACGCGCCTCACACTCGTCCTTCCTCTCGCTGCATAGGATGCGCGCGGGTTCGGAGGACAATTTGGGCAGGCAGAGACTTTCACTCATCAATTACGACGTGATGCGCGAGCTGTGTGACTCGTGCCGCAAGGAACGCTTTCACTTCGTGCCGCTCGGCGCGGAGCCGGCCACGGGCGAGTGCCGCAAGTGCGGCGCGGAATCGAAGCTCGCCGACATGAGCGACACGGCCGTGTTCCGGCTCGTGGAGCAGCCGAACGGCGAGATGGTCATCGTTCCAATCGTGCGCAACTCGATCGCGAAAACCGCGTAGCCGGCGTTTCGCCGGCTACGCTTCCACTTCCGCGAAATTCACCGAGACGAGGCGTGAGCATCCCGCCTCTTCCATCGTCACGCCGTACAACACATCCGCCGCTTCCATCGTGCGGCGCGAGTGCGTGATCACGATGAACTGCGTGTCGCGCGAGAAGTCGCGCACCAGGCGCACGAACCGCTCCGTGTTCACTTCGTCGAGCGGCGCGTCGACCTCGTCGAGGATGCAGAACGGGCTCGGTTTGTAGCGGAAGATCGCGAACAGAAGCGCGATCGCCGTGAGCGCTCGCTCGCCGCCCGAGAGCAGTGCGATCGACTGATTCTTCTTCCCCGGCGGCTGCGCGACGAGCTCGATGCCGCTTTCCAGCACGTCTTCTTCATCGAGCAGCTGCATGCGCGCCGTGCCGCCGCCGAACAGCGACGTGAAGATCTGCGTGAACGACTCGTTCACCTGCGTGAACGCCTCGCGGAACAGCTCGCGCGACGTGAGGTTGATCTTGCGGATCGTCTGGCGCAGTGACTCGATCGACTGCACTAGATCGTCGCGCTGCGTGCGCAGGAACGACTCGCGCGTCTCGAGCTCCTGATGCTCGTCGATTGCCAGCACGTTGACCGGTCCGATCTTCTCGAGCTGGTCGCTCAGCTTCGCCACTTCTGATTCGAGCGTCGTACGCGTCTCGTCGTCGGCTGGCGGCTCGACGTCCGCGAGCGCGTCGATGCCGGCGTGCAGATCGAGCGCGATCTGTTCGCGCAGAAGATCGAACGCCGACTTGGCGCGATCGACGCGGCGCTCCGATTCGAACAAAGCATTCCGCGCGGCAGTCCACGTTTCACGCGACGCAAGGGCACGCGATTCGAGTTCCTGCACGCGCGCCGTCAGATCCGCCGCTTCTGCTTCGAGCGCCACGCGCGTCTCGGAGACGTCATGCAGTTTCGCGAGCGACTGTTCGAGCTGCGTGCGCGCATTCTCGACCGCCACGCCCGTGTCGCCCTGACGGCGCACGAGGTTCTCGATCTCCTGCTGCAGCTGCGTCGAACGCGATCCGAGCGACAACACGATGCGGGAGAGATTCTCGTGCTCGCGCTGGATTGCGTTCACGTTGCCCGCTGCGGTCTCGACATCGACGCGCGACCTCGAGGCGACTTCAGTGATCTGCTCGAACGCCGCGCGCGAATCCGAGAGCTGCTCTTCGTGCGCACGAATCTGCTCGTGCAGCTCCGCCTCGCGCGCCTGCAATCCGTCCACTTCACCGATCGCCGCGGCCTTGCGCGCGAGCAGTTGCTCTTTCTCGTCGACGTACAGCGTCTGCTCTTCCGACGCCACGGCGAGGTCTTTTTCGTAACGCTGCAATTCGGCGCCGGCGCGTTCGCGCGAGTTCTTCTTCTCGCGCAACTCCTGCTCGGCCGTGCGCGCGCGCTCTTCCGCGATGATGCGCGCGTCATCCGCAGCGCGGAGTTCGTCTTCGAGCGCCTGCAGTTCCGCGGCGATGCCGCTCGCGCGCGATTCCTCGCTGCCGAGGAGTGCGACGAGGTCGGCGATCTCACGTTTGATCGAGAAAACCCCCGGCGTGGCCCCTTCGGTTTTGCCGCCGACGACGAGCGGTCCGCGCACGATGTCGCCTTCGACGGTGACGAAGGTCGCATTCGGACGCTCCTGCGCCCGATCGAACGCCTCGGCCAACGTTCCGACGATGTAGGCCTCGGGGATCGCGAGCCGCACCGCATCCGCAACGGCACCTTCGCCGAGTACCGATTGCGCCGCGTCACCGCGACGTGAGCCTTCACCGCGGGGCGAGAAATCGAGCGTGATGAACGCCCCGCGGCCGGCGCCGCGCTCGCGCAAACGGCGAATCGCTTCGTCCGCGGTTGCACTGGAGTCGACGACGATCGCCTTCGACACTTCGCGCAACAGATTGTCGAGCGCCGCTTCAAATCCTTCTGCCGCGCGCACCGACTCCGCGGCCGCGGCAGCGTTCGGGATGAGCTCCATGATCGCGCGACGCACGTTCTCGTCCTGCGCTTCCAGCGACGCGAGCAGAGACCGCAGCGAGTCGACCTTGTACGTGGTCTGCGAGATGGTGTCGCGCGCCGATGCGAGCGACTGACGCCCCGCCTCGCGGCGCGAGGCGAGATCGTCGCGGCGCGCAAGTGCATCGCGCGCGTTCTGCTGCGTGATCAGCAGGTTCTGTTCGGCGTCGCGCACCGACTGTTCCCACTCGTACATCTGCGCCCGCGCGCCATCGCGGCTTTCCGCGGCTTTGCGCGACGCTTCGGTGAGTTTGGTCAGGTAGAACTCGCACTTTTCGACCGCGATCTCGATCTGATGCACCTGATTGCGCGCCTCGGAGATCTTGCCGATCGTGCGCATGAGCGCCTCGCGCGACTCGGCGAGCGCCTTTTCGTTGCGGCGCACGGTGTCGCCTTTTTCCTGCCGCTCGCGCTCGAGCTGGTCGGCGATGTCGCGCAGGCGATTGCGTTCCGCGCGCGCGGCTTCGAGCTGCTGCGTTTTCTCGTCGAGCGCCGCCTGCTGTTCGCCGCCTTCCTGTTCGAGCGTTGAGATCTGGCCGCGCGCGTTGTCGATGCGCTGCACGAGATCGCCGAGGTTCGTTTCGGATTGCTGCAGGAAGGAGCGGAGGCGTTCGACTTCGCCGGAAAGTGTCGCGATTTCCTCGCGCACGCGCGACGCGTGATGCGCGCGATCGGTGTGAATGGTGCGCGTCTCCGCGAGCTCCGCTTCATCCGCACCCAATTGCGCAGAAAGCTCGCTCTCCCGCACCTGTGCATCCGCGAGACCCGCGTTGGCGGTTTCTTCTTCAATCTGCGCGGCGAGGATGCGGCCTTTGTAGAGCGAGCGTTTCGCGAGCGAGAGCTGGTCGGCGAGCTCTTTGTGGCGGCGCGCTTTCGACGCCTGCCGCTTGAGCGAATTCAAATTGCGCGTGACCTCGGAGAGCGTGTCGTCGATGCGCAGCAGGTTCTGCTGCGTTTCTTCGAGCTTGAGCTCCGCGGCGCGACGTTTGGTTTTGTACTTGGTGATGCCGGCGGCTTCTTCGATGAGGCGGCGGCGGTCCTGCGGCTTGTTGGAGAGGATGAGATCGATCTTCCCCTGCTCCATCACGCTGTAGTTGCGGATGCCGAGGCCGGTGTCCATGAGGATGTCGGAGATGTCCTTCATCCGCACGCGCTTGCCGTTGAGGCGGAACTCGGACTGGCCGTCGCGGAAGACACGGCGGTTGATGACGATCTTGCCGTCATCGGCCATCGGATGGTTGCTGTCGCCGTTGGAGGTGCCGAGGGTGAGGGTGACTTCGCCCATCGAAAGGGCGCGGCGGCGCGCGGAGCCCTGGAAGATGACGTCTTCCATGGTCTCGCCGCGGATGTGCGACGCGCGGTTTTCGCCGAGGACCCAGATGAGGGCGTCGCAGATGTTCGATTTGCCGCAGCCGTTCGGGCCGACGACGGCCGTCATGGATGCGGGGAAGGTGAGCTTGGCCGGGTCGTAAAACGACTTGAAGCCGTGGATGTCGAGCTGTGTCAGACGGAACATTTTTGTTGTGGGGTGAAGCCGATTTGCGGCGGATCGTAACAGGGATGCCCGGCGCGCACACGTTGACAGGAGCCATGCGCAGTCGTTCCTGTGCACGCGGGCGCGGTACGACGGGAGGC
>JALYOB010000384.1 GCA_030857085.1 Acidobacteriota bacterium
GGCCGCGCCGGCCCGCCGGAGGCGCTCCCGTCGTCTCCCTCTCCCCTCGCTCAGCGCGTGATCAGTTGCATGCGCACGCGCGTCACAGCGCGCAGCACTGCTTGCTGAGCGAAGCGGGTGCGGTAGGCGGTGGCGATCTCCTGCACCTTTGCGTCGAGGAGTGGATCGCGGCGGTGCACGAACTCGAACACCAGCGCGTCCTCGTTGCCGCCGCGCCATTGGCCGCGGGCGCGCCAGACCGTGAAACCTTGCGGGAAGCGGGGCTCGATGATTTCGGTGATGAACGTGTCGATGTCTGATTGCGAGACCGTGCCGCCGGCGGGAATCGAGAGACCGCAGAACAGGCGATCGGAGACGAACTGCTCGTGTGCGCAGGCCGTGAGGATCAGGACGAGAGCGGCGACGGAGGCGCGCATCGGCGGCGATTGTAGTGCGCCGTATCATCGCGTTCGATGAAGTTCGACATCCGGCCGCGCATCCGCGTCGTCGCCGACGACGGCACGATCCTCCTCGGGCCGGGCAAGGCCGACCTCCTCGACGCGATCGCGCGCAGCGGATCCATCCGCGCGGCGGCCGAAGAACTCGGCATGTCGTACATGCGCGCCTGGACGCTCGTCCGCACCATGAACGTTGCCTTCCGCAACCCGCTGGTGGAAAAAGTGCGCGGCGGCGCCGAGCAGGGAGCGCAACTCACGAAGGCGGGAGAGAAGGTTCTGCGGATCTACCGCAGGATGGAAGAGAAGGCGGAGCGGGCGGTGGAGGGGTTGAGGAAGGGGTTGGGGGAGGAACTGTGAATTGGAGTGGCGAGTAGCGCGTGGCGAGTTGCCAGGGCGGCGTTGCCTGGACCACACGCCGTTCCGTTCGCACCTGACAATCGGCGGAACGTGCGGCCGACCAGCTCCTGACGTCCAGGCGAAACCGCCCTGGCAACTCGCCACGCGCCACTCGCCACTTGAAGCTCCGCGTACCGATATACTTCTCCCTAGATATCGAACGCATGCGCCGCCTTCTCCTCCTCCTTCTTCTCTCCTTCTCCCTTCATGCGGCCGAGGTGCGGGTGTTTGCGGCGGCGAGTTTGACGGAGGCGTTGGGGGAGATTGCGGGCGCTTACGAAAAGAAAAACGGCGAGAAGATCGTGCTGAATCTCGGCGCGTCGAGTCTGCTCGCGCGGCAGATCGAGCAGGGAGCGCCGGCCGATCTTTTTCTTTCTGCCGATGAAGCGAAGATGAACGCGCTCGTCGCGCGCGGGCGCATCGTCGCGGCGTCGCGCGTGAGCGTGCTCTCGAACACGCTGGTGGTGGTCGTGCCGAAGGACAGCCGCATCGCGATTGCGTCCGCGGCGCAGCTCGCGAAACTGCAGTCGATCGCGCTCGCGGAACCGTCCAGCGTCCCTGCGGGCGTGTATGCGAAAGCGTGGCTGGTGCGGCAGAAAGTGTGGGATCGCATCGCCGCGAAAGTGATCCCCACCGAGAACGTGCGTGCGGCGCTGGCCGCGGTCGAGGCGGGGAACGTCGATGCCGCGGTGGTCTATCGCACCGACGCCCTGCTCTCGAAAAAAGTGCGCGTCGCGTACGTGGTGCCGCGCAACGACGCGCCGCCGATTTCCTATCCCTTCGCCATCGTCAAAGATGCGGAGAATCGCAAAGAGGCCGCGCGCTTCCTCGCCTATCTCCGCTCGCCCGCCGCGCGAGCGGTGTTCGCGCGCTACGGCTTTCTCATCCTGTGAGCGACATCATCGCCCTGACGCTTCGCACCGCGGCGATGGCGACCTTGCTCATCGCGCCGCCGGGCATCGCCGTCGCGTGGCTGCTCGCGCGCAGAACGTGGCCCGGCAAGTCGCTGGTCGAAACGCTGGTCGCCTTGCCGCTGGTCATGCCCCCCGTCGCCACCGGTCTCCTCCTCCTCCAGCTCCTCGGCCGCCGCGGACCGGTCGGCGGCTGGCTCCATCGCACGTTCGGTTTCGACATCGTCTTCACCTGGCGCGCGGTCGTGATCGCGATGATGGTCATGTCCTTTCCGCTGCTCGTGCGCACCGCCCGTGTCGCCTTCGAGCAGGTCAATCCACGCTTCGAACAGATCGCGCGCACGCTGGGCGCGAACGAGACGCGCGTCTTCTTCACCATCACCCTGCCGCTCGCGGCGCGCGGCATCATCGCCGGACTCGTGCTCGCGTTCGCGCGCGCGATCGGCGAATTCGGCGCGACGGTGCTCGTCGCCGGAAACATCCCCGGCCGGACGACCACGCTCTCGCTGGCGATCTACAACCTCGTGCAGCTCGGACGCGACGACGAGGCCTTTCAGCTGCTCGCGATTTCGGTCGCAATCGCATTCCTCGCCGTCTGGACGGCAGAGCATTTTTCGAGACGCCATGAGCCTCGCCGTTCGTGATCTCGCACTGCCGCTCGCGGAGTTCGCAATCGAACTCACGATCGAGTTCGATGCGCACACGACCGCGCTGTACGGCCCTTCCGGCGCAGGAAAAACGACGCTGCTCGAATTGATCGCCGGCCTGCGCAAGCCACAACGCGGCACGATTGCGCTCGATGAGCGCGTGCTCACCGATCCGTGTACATTCGTTCCGCCGCGCGAACGCCGCATCGGCTACGTGCCGCAGGACGACGCACTCTTTCCCCATCTGAGCGTGCGGCAGAACGTCTTCTACGGCGCACGCGAACGCAACGAGGACGTGCTGGAAGTGCTCGAGATCACCTCCCTCCTCGATCGCAACGTGAGCCGCCTCTCGGGCGGCGAGCGCAAGCGGGTCGCGCTCGCACGCGCACTGCTCTCGAAGCCGCAGCTGCTGCTCCTCGACGAGCCGCTCGCCGGCGTCGACATCGCATTGCGCGATCGCGTCCTCCAATACCTCGGCCGCGTGCGCCGCGAGTTTCCCATCCCCGCGATCTGGGTCACGCATCAGATGGAAGAGGTCGAGGCGATCTGCGACGAAGTGGTGCTGCTCGATCGCGGGCGCATCACCGGGCGGCGTCGGTTATAGACTCCGCCGATGCGAAAATCGCTGCTGAGCCTTCTCCTCCTCGCCACCACGACGCTGACGGCGCAGACGATTCAGGTCACGGTCGACGCCACCGACGCGCCACGCAAAGTCTTTCACGCGCACGAGGTCGTGCAGGCCACGCCCGGGCCGATGCGTCTCGCGTACGCGAAATGGATTCCGGGCGAGCACGGCCCGACCGGTCCGGTCGTGAACATGGTGAATTTCCGTGTGAGCGCGAACGGCCAGCCGATCGCATGGACGCGCGATCCGCAGAACATGTACCTCTTCAACATCGACGTGCCCGCGGGCGTGAACGCGATCAACGTCGATCTGTCGTACCTCGCGCCGACCGATGCGGGAAGCTTCACCGCCGGCCAGAGCGCAACCGCGAATCTGGCGGTGATGAGCTGGAACACGCTCCTCGTTTACCCGCTCGGCAACGGCGAGGACATCACGGTCGAGGGAACGGTTCGCGTGCCGGAAGGATGGTCGCAGGTGGGTGCGCTCAAGCAGGGAGAGCGTGCCTCGCTCACGACCTACATTGATTCGCCGGTGCTGATCGGGCGCTATCTGCGCACGGTCGACATCCCCTCCGGCACTGCCCCTCCCCATCGCATCGACCTTCTCGGCGAAAGCCGCGCGGCAATTCAATTGCCCGACAATTTCGCAACCGATTACGCGCGCCTCGTCGCTGAAGCAGGTGCGGCATTCGGTGCGTATCACTTCCGCAAATACGACTGGCTGGTCACGCTCAGTGATGACGTCGAGCACTTCGGCCTCGAACACCACGAGTCGAGCGACGACCGGATGGAAGAGTCGACGCTCGACACGCCGGAAATGCGCCGCGCGTTAGGCGGCCTCCTCGCGCACGAATACGTGCATTCGTGGAACGGCAAATACCGCCGTCCTGCGGGCCTGCTCAGCCCCGACTATCAGCGTCCGATGGAAGGGGCGCTGCTGTGGGTTTATGAAGGGCTCACGCAGTACATGGGCGGCGTGCTCGCCGCGCGTGCCGCGCTCTGGACGCCGGAGTATTACCGCGACAATCTCGCCGCGGTGGCCGCGCGCTTCGACATTCAGCCGGGCCGCACGTGGCGTCCCCTCTCCGATACTGCAGTGGCCGCGCAGATTCTCTATGGATCGCCGCGAGCTTGGGAGAGCCTCCGCCGCTCGACCGACTTTTATGACGAGTCGATTCTGTTGTGGCTCGAGGCGGATTCGATCATTCGCCAGAAGACCAATGGCCGCGCCTCGCTCGACGACTTCACGCACCGCTTCCACGGCGGCAATACCGGACGAGTGGAAGTGCGGCCGTACACGTATGACGAATTGATCTCCACCCTGAACGCAGTCGCACCGTTCGACTGGCGCGCGCATTTCGATGCGCGTCTGTCGTCGACCAATCCGCGCGCACCGATGGCCGGCATTACCAACAGCGGCTGGCAGCTGACCTTCAATGAGACGCCGAACGACGCCATCGCCGCCAACGAAAAACGCCGTAAACTGCAGGACCTCACCTTCTCCCTCGGCATGGTGCTCGAAGAAGACGGCCGCGTCCGCGACGTCGTTCTCGCGCTGCCGGCCGCAAACGCCGGCATCGGACCGGGAATGAAGATCGCGGCCGTCAATGGACGCAAATGGACCCGCGAAGTGCTCGAACGCGCATTGAAGGCAAAAGAGCCGATCGAACTGCTCGTGGAAACGAACTCCCAGTTCCGTGCGATGCCGATCGCGTATACGGGCGGCATGCGTTACCCGCACCTCGTGCGGCGGGAGGGGGTGGCGGATACGATGACTGAGGTGTTGCGGGCGCACGCGGGGCGGTAGGGACTTGGTATGGAGTGCGGCGGCCCAGCCGCCGCTCTCAACGCCGCGGCAAGCCGCGGC
>JALYOB010000385.1 GCA_030857085.1 Acidobacteriota bacterium
TCAAAGACCTCGTCGCCGGCCGCGAACGCCTCAAACCCACCGCCGACCGCAGCGAATACCTCGCTCAGCGCGCAGGACAGATCACGGTGGCGAGAAGCGAAATGGTGGGAACGATCCGGAAGATGCTGGCGGACAACGGATGAACATCGGTGTCATCCTGAGCGAAGCGAAGGACCTTCTCCGCTCCCTCGTGTCATCCCGAGCGAAGTCGACGGATCCCCTTCGAACAGGCAACGAACCGCTCGATCCGCAGGGGATTCCTCGACTTCGCTCGGAATGACACCATGAGCCACTCATGACCACCATCACCCTCGACGGCCATTCCCTCACCATCGAACAACTCGTCGCCATCGCGCGGCACGGCGCAACTGTCGAATGCGATCCCTCCACGCGCGAGCGCGTCGCGCGCAGTGAAGCCCTCATCGCCACAGTGGTCGAGAATTACCGCAGCGCCTATGAGTCCGGCAGCGCGGCGCCGACCGAATACGGCGTCACCACCGGCTTCGGCGAGTTCAAAGACAAGCCGATCGCCCCTGCCGATCTCGAACAATTGCAGCGCAATCTGCTGCTCTCGCACTCGGTCGGCGTCGGCGAGAATTCCGATCCCGACGATCTCGCCAATTACTACACACCCGAAGTCGTGCGCGGCGCACTGGTCACGCGCCTCAATGCATTTCTTCGCGGCCATTCGGGCGTGCGCGCGAAACTCGTCTCCATTGTGGAGGCGATGCTCAATCGCGGCGTCATTCCCCTCGTCCCTCTGCGCGGCTCGGTCGGCGCGAGCGGCGATCTCTGTCCCCTCTCGCACCTTTTCGTGACGCTGTTAGGCCACGGCCGCTTCTACACCCTCACCGACCGCACCTTTCGTCGGGCCACAGACCTGCCGCAAGTCCTCGGCTTCACCGCCGATGAACTGAAGCCAACCTTCAAAGAAGGTCTCGGCCTGGTCAATGGCGCGAATTTCTCCGCCGCCATGCTCGCCCTTGCCGTGCACGATGCGGAACGCCTCGCTGATGCAGCGGATGCCGCGGCCGCACTGACGTTCGAAGGAATGGCCGGCTCCACGCGCGCGCTCGACCCGAAAGTGCACGAGGTGCGCGGCCACAGTGGACAAATCGAAAGCGCACGCCGCATTCGCGAGTCCATTGTGGGCAGCCGCCTCGTCGAACGCGCAGGCGCCGTGCAGGACGCCTATTCACTCCGCTGTGCGCCGCAGGTCCACGGCGCGACGCGCGACACCATCCGCTTCGTCCGCACCACGGCCGAGCACGAGATCAACGCCGCAACCGACAATCCGCTCTTTTTTCCCGACGAGAGCGAGCCGTTCGATCTGCAATTCCGCGAGAACTGGCCCGACTGGTATCACGGCGATCGCCGCTTCGCCTATTCGGCCGGCAACTTCCACGGCCAGCCGCTCGCCCTCGCCGCAGACTTTCTGACCATCGCCGTGCACGAGCTCGGAAACATCTCCGAGCGCCGCACCCAGGCGATGCTCGACGGCCATCACAATCGCGGGTTGCCGCCGAATCTCACCACCCGCCCCGGCGTCAATTCGGGCCTGATGATCCTGCAGTACACCGCCGCCTCGATCGTCTCGGAGAACAAAGTCCTCGCGCACCCCGCCTCGGTCGACTCGATCCCGACCGGCGCAAACGCGGAAGACCACGTCTCGATGTCCACCCACGCCGCGCGCAAACTGCGCACGGTGATCTCGAACGTGCAATCGGTGCTCGCCATCGAGCTCCTCACCGCCGCCCAGGCCGTCGAATGGCGCGCCACGTTCCCCATCGATCCGAACCGGAACGCCCCCGCATTGCAAAACGTGGCGAATGCGGAAGAACAGGCGCAACGCTTCGAAGCCTCCGTACGCGATCGCGCCGACGAAATCGCGCAGCAACTCGGAAACGCAAATCGCGAGCTCTATCTGAAGGTGCGCGCGGCCGCGGAGCCGGTGTTTTACGACCGCCCGCTGGACGGCGACATTCGCGCAGCGCGGGGCGTGGTGCTACCACGCTAGCGCGCGGGTGTCAGGTGTCAGGTGTCTGCGCCTTCGCGGCTTACGGCGCATGTCTCGTCAGCCGCAAAGGCCCAGACACCAGACACCCGACACCATGGCGCCCAAAGGCGGGACACCCGCGGCGCGCCTCGCCACTCGCCACTTCTCTGCAAACTTCTGTCACATTCCTGACGACACCACGCCGCCGCGGGCATAGCATTCCCGCCGATGAATCGACTGCTCGCCACCCTGCTCGCTCTTGCAGCCGCTGTTTCCGCGATCGCCGCTGACACGAAGACCAAGTCTGCCGCGTCGAACGAATCCTCATCCTCCTCCGCGTTCGGCGCGAAGACCTTTGCCGGTCTCGAGCTCCGCGGCATCGGTCCCGCCTTCACCTCCGGACGCGTGATCGACCTCGCCGTCGATCCGCGCGATGCGCGTACGTGGTACGTCGCCGCGGCATCGGGCGGCGTCTGGAAAACCACCAACGCCGGCACCACCTTCAACCCCGTCTTCGATGACCAGCCCTCGTTCTCGATCGGCTGCGTGACCATCGATCCGAACGAGTCGCTCACCGTCTGGGTCGGCACCGGCGAAAACAACAGCCAGCGTTCCGTCTCCTGGGGCGACGGCGTCTATAAGTCCGTCGACGGCGGCAGGACCTGGAAAAACATGGGACTGCCGAAATCGGAGCACATCGGCCGCATTGTGGTCGACCCGCGCAATTCCGATGTCGTCTATGTCGCCGCACAAGGCCCATTGTGGGCGCCGGGCGGCGAGCGCGGTCTCTACAAGACGACCGACGGCGGCAAGACGTGGAAACCGTCCCTGACCATCAGTGAAAACACCGGCGTCAGCGACATCGTCATGGATCCGTCCAATCCCGACACACTGTACGCGACCTCGTATCAGCGCCGCCGCCACGTCTATACGCTGATCAACGGCGGCCCCGAGTCCGCGATCTACAAATCGATGGACGCCGGCGCCACCTGGACGAAACTCAAAGCCGGCCTGCCCAAAGAACAGATGGGCCGCATCGGCCTCGCCATTTCACCCGTCGATCCGCACACCGTCTATGCCATCGTCGAAGCGACGCGCAAAGCGGGCGGCTTCTTCCGCTCGAAAGACGCGGGAGCGAACTGGGAGAAGATGAGCTCCTACGTTTCCTCCTCGCCGCAGTATTACCAGGAGCTCTACGCCGATCCGAAAGACGTCGACCGCGTCTATTCGATGGACACCTACGTCCGCGTCACCAACGACGGCGGCAAGACGTTCACGAAAGTCAATGAACGCTGGAAACACGTCGACAGTCACGCAATGTGGATCGATCCCGCCAACACCGAGCACTTCATGATCGGCTGCGACGGCGGTCTCTACGAGACGTTCGACAATGCCGCGAATTGGGATTTCAAGGAAAACCTGCCCATTACGCAGTTCTATCGCATCAGCGCGGACGACGCCCTCCCCTTCTACAACGTCTATGGCGGCACGCAGGACAACTTCAGCCTCGGCGGCCCCGCGCGTACACCGTCCGCAAACGGCATTACGAATGCGGACTGGTTCGTCACCGTCGGCGGCGACGGCTTCCGCTCCATTCCCGATCCGAAAGATCCGAACATCGTTTATGCCGAGGCGCAGCATGGCGCTCTGGCGCGCTTCGACCGGCGGACCGGTGAGGCACAGGACATCCAGCCGCAGCCGTCCGGCAACATGGATCCGCTGCGCATCAACTGGGATTGCCCGCTCATTGTGAGCCCGCATCAGAGCAATCGCATTTACTTCGGCGCGCAATACCTCTTCCGCAGCGATGACCGCGGCGATACCTGGGTACCGGTCAGTGGCGATCTCACCCGCCACATGAATCGCAATACCCTGCCGGTCATGGGCCGCGTCTGGAGCATCGACGCGGTCGCGAAAAATACGTCCACGTCCTTCTTCGGCAATATCGTTTCGCTCGCCGAATCGCCGCTGGTCGAAGGGCTGCTCTATGTCGGCACCGACGACGGTCTCATTCAGGTCAGCGAAGATGGCGGCAAGAACTGGCGGCGCCTCGACAAGTTCCCCGGCGTGCCGGACATGACGTACGTCTCCCGCCTGGAAGCGTCACAGCATGACGCGAATACCGTCTATGCCGCGTTCGACAATCACAAACGCGGTGATTTCTCGCCGTACCTCATGGTCAGCAGCGATCGCGGCAAAACGTGGCGCTCGATCAACAGCAACATTCCGCAGAATTACACGACCTACGCTCTGGTCGAAGATCACGTCGATCGCAATCTCCTGTTCGCTGGCACCGAATACGGACTGTTCTTTTCGCAGAACGGCGGCGGAACGTGGATGAAAATCGAAGGCGGACTGCCGACCATTGCAGTGCGCGATCTCTGGATTCAGAAGCGCCGCGATGATCTCGTCGTGGGCACGTTCGGCCGCGGCATTTACATCCTCGACGATTATCGTCCGCTGCGCACCATGACCGCTGCCGTTGCGGCCAATGCCGCAACGCTCTTCCCTCCTCGCACTGCCGAGCTCTATGTCGAGCGCACGCAACTCGGCCTGCCCGGCAAAGGCTTTCAGGGCTCGACGTTCTTCAATGCGCCCAATCCGCCGGTCGGAGCGGTCTTCACGTACTACCTCAAAGACGAATTGAAGACCCGCCGCAAGCAGCGCTATGCGGCCGAGGCGCAATTGGAAAAGGATGGGGGGAACGAGCCGTCGAAACAGGTGCAGTATCCGACCGGCGAACAGATTCGCGCCGAACAGCGCGAGCTCGAGCCGGCCATTGTGCTGACTGTGTTCGACGACGAAGGAAGCGTCGTGCGCCGCGTCAATGGTCCTGTCAGCGCAGGATTCCATCGCGTGTCGTGGGACCTCCGTTATCCCGCTC
>JALYOB010000386.1 GCA_030857085.1 Acidobacteriota bacterium
GGTGTGCGGGCGGCATTCAGGGTGGAGCGGCCGGTTACGTGACCGACCATTCTGTCGTCACGGCGGAAGAATGGCCGTACCAGGAGTGGTACGAGGCCGGACAGCCGAACCGCTGCGCCACCTTCAATGCCAATCAGTCGCCCTACCGCGCGCGCCGCTGGGGATATGTGAGCGGCGCCGCAGGCGTTCTCAATCCGAGCCCGAGCCGCGAGTCGATCAAGGAGGCCATCGTCCAGTACGGATCGGTCGCCGCGTCGATGCAGGCCACCGAGACGTTCCAGCACTACGCCGGTGGTGTCTACGACCTCAATGACAACGCCTCACTGGCGCCGAACCACGTCGTGCAGATCATCGGGTGGGACGACTCGCTGCACGCGTGGCTCGTCAAGAACTCGTGGGGCGAAGGCTGGGGTGAAGGCGGCTTCGCGTGGATTCGCTACGACACGAATCTCATCGGCGGCTACGCAATCTGGGTCGAAGCCGAAACGACGCGCGACGGCCTCTGCGCGACCAACAGTGAATTCCGCGCACCGGAGAAAGCGTCCGGCGCCGCGACGTTCGACTTCTACCAGCTGCACCGCATCCAGAGCCGGCAGAGCGCGCTGGTCGTCGAGACCAACGATGCGCTCATCGGCGACGATCGCGGCAACAAAGTGCAGCAGTACCCGGCGCACGGTGCCGCGATTCTGTCCGGCGACGCGCGCAATCAGAACTGGTGGTTTCTCCCCGGCGGCACCGTCGACGGCCGCGCCGCGTACCGCATCATGAACGATGGCTACGGCAGGTTCATGACCGACGTCGACGGCCGCGTTCTCTCGCAGCCGGGCAATGGCAACGACACGCAGCGCTGGCTGATCGACAACAGCAGCATCGCTGGTGAATACACCATCCGCAACGTCGCCTCCGGCAAAGCGCTCCAGGTGCCGGAAGGCAACAACCGGCCCGAGGCGGCGATCGTCACCGACCGCGCGACCGGCACCATCAATCAACGCTTCACCATCTCCTCGATCGGAGTGCCGGCCGGCATGGAGGACAAGATCGACAAGCAGATCTACCTCGTGCCGGTCCACGCGAGCGGCATGGCACTCGACGTCCCCGGCGGCAACACCCGCAACGGCACGCCGTTTCACATCTGGCAGCGCATGGGCAACAACGCGAACCAGCTCATCAAACCGGTACGCCTCGGCGACAACGGGCCGTTCCAGCTGCAGACCAATGCAGGCGCAGAGAAGTGTCTCGGCATCAGCGGAGCGAGCCGCGCCGATGGTGCGATCGCCGAGCTCGAAGACTGCTCCGATCGCCACCAGCAGCAGTGGTACTTCATCCCCGTGCCGCGCGAGGGCGGGCGCTTCCTCCTCATCAATAAGAACTCCGGCAAAGTGCTCGAAGTCCTCGGCCACGCGACCGGCAACGGCAGCAGCGTGGGCCAGTGGGAGTTCGTCCACGGCGACAATCAGAAGTGGGAGCTGCGCGACCAGCCCTGATCGTTCGTCTCTGCAAATCACAAACGAAAGCACCGCGAATGCGGTGCTTTTCGTTTTCCATTACCGAGGCCGTGGCCGTTCCTACGGCGTGCCCACGCCGACCGTCACCACCGGAGCGTTCGTATTCGACAGCGCGACCGCGTACGACACACTCGGCTGATCGACGGTAACGACTGCATAAGTCACGTGCGGCTCGACCAGACTTGCCGTGTCGCACGGAAGCGGCGGCAACGCCGTCACCTGCACGAGCGAGTCGGGCGGAATGGAAACGAGTGTCGTCCGGTCGGCGGAGCTGCGGCAGGAGGGGCGGCGCATGACAATCGCTGCAGTCGCCCACTGCGATCCGGCGTTGTAGATGCCGACGTTCACGCGCACGTCCTGAATGCCGAGGTCTGTTCCGAGATGCACCTGTTGCGTGTTCGCGGGGATGAGCGCGCGATAAACGGGCAGCGCGACCTTTCCTGCAGGGCCGAGCGGCGGCGCGCCGAGGCATTGGTCGTACGAGAACGTGAGCCGGCTCTCGATGCGAACCTGATCCGGCACATCCAGCTTCGCGATGTACACCGGCGGCAGCGGCGGCAGATTGTCCGTCGGACGAAGCGGCAGGTACGCCGATGCAGCGGCGTCGAGCGTGACGGTTGCAGGAGTGGACGCCAACCCGTTGCTGAAACCGAGCACGCGAACCGCGGCCGCACTTTCGCCGAGGTTGTGCGCAACCCCGTTCGCGTTCCACGTCAGCATCGGCCGCGAAACACTGCAACCTTCCTCCCCGACCCGAACCGAACCCGCGACCACCCACACCGGCGCGGCGTACACGCGCAACGTGAGAAAGAACAACAGCGACAGGGTCAGCCGAGTCTTCACGGGATTGAGCCGCATGTTACCTGACGCTCTCCCCCTCCGTTTTGTTCTACGATTCCCTCATGCCATCCGTGCACAACGGCATCATCGACGCCGCCGAAGCGGGGAATCTCGCACGCGAATCGGGCGGGGATGTTGCCGCGCTCATGACCTCCCTCCTCCCGCGCGCCGCGGAGTTTGCGCGGCCTCCGATCTCAAACTTCAAAGTCGGCGCGATCGCGCGGGGGGTGAGCGGCGCGCTCTACTTCGGGGCGAACGTCGAGTTTGCGGGGGAGGCGCTCAGCTTCACCGTGCACGCGGAACAATCGGCCGTCTCGAACGCATGGATGAGCGGCGAGCGAGGGATCGATCTCATTGCGGTGACCGCCGCGCCGTGCGGTTACTGCCGGCAGTTTCTGAACGAGCTCGCGACCGCGGACCAGCTCATCATCGCCATGCCGAATGTCACCAGCGCACTGACCGAGCTCCTCCCGAGCGCGTTCGGTCCGCGCGACCTCGGCATCGACGGCGGTCTGCTGCAGGCCGACGATCACTTCCTCACCATCGAAAGCGACGACGAGCTCGCACGCGCCGCGCTCGCGGCGGCGAACATGAGCTACGCGCCGTACTCGAAGGCATTCGCGGGCGTGGCGGTGCGCACAAGCGACGGCACGATCGCCTCCGGCGCGTACGCCGAAAATGCCGCGTTCAATCCGAGCATGTCGCCGCTCGAAGTCGCGCTCTCGCAGCTCAATCTGCGCGGACTCACGTTCGACAGCATCACCGACGCGGTGCTCGTGCAGACCGGCACGCTGCACACGAACGCGACCCGCACCGTCCTCGCTGCCGTCTGCGACGCGCCGCTGCGCCTCATCGGCGCGAGGAATTCGAGCTGACAGCACGGCCGTTCACGACCGCGATGGAAAATCAGCAGCCGCAACAGCCGACGATCCGCATTGTGCTCGACGAGAACATCGCCCAGGGCGAGTACGTCAACTTCGCCAACATCATTCACAGCCCGAGCGAGTTCGTCATCGACCTCGGACGCGTCGTCCCCGGCCGCACCGACGTGAAGATCTACAGCCGCGTGATCCTCACGCCGCTCCACGCGAAACAACTCCTCGAGGCGCTCGGCCACAACCTGGCCCTGTTCGAACAGCAGTACGGCGAGATCCGCGGCGACGCGGGCGCGCCGTTCTCGCACAACGAACCGTCGAACTGAAGCCGCACTCGCATGTCCCGCATCAGGATCATCGGAGCCGGCCTCGCCGGCAGTGAATGCGCGTACGCGCTCGCGCAGCGCGGCCATGCGGTCGAGCTGTTCGAGATGCGGCCGGTAAAGTCGACACCCGCGCACGCGACCTCGAATCTCGCGGAGCTCGTCTGCTCGAATTCATTTCGTTCGAACTCGCCGAGCAACGCCGTCGGTCTCCTCAAAACCGAACTCACGCATCTCGGCTCGCTGGTCATGCGCTGCGGCCAAGAAGCGCGGGTTCCCGCGGGCGACGCATTCGCGGTCGATCGCGAACGTTTCTCCGCCGCGGTCACGCGAGAGATCGAATCGCAACCGAGCATCACGCTGCATCGCGAAGAAGTGACGTCGCTCGATCGCGGTGACTGCGACTTTCTCGTCGTGGCCACCGGCCCGCTCACGAGCGATCCGCTCTTTCACGCGATCAACGATTTTCTCGGCCACGACGGCCTCTATTTCTACGACGCGATCGCGCCGATCGTGGCCGCCGATTCGCTCGACTTCTCGAAGCTTTACTGGAAGTCGCGTTACGGCAAAGGCTCGGCGACGGACTATCTCAATGCGGCGATGAATCAGGAGCAGTACGAGTCCTTCGTCGCTGCGCTCCTGTCGGCGGAGTTGTTCGCGGCGCACGACTTCGAGAACGCGGTGCATTTCGAAGGATGTCTGCCGGTCGAAGAGATCGCGAGCCGCGGCATCGACACGCTGCGCTTCGGGCCGATGAAACCGGTCGGCCTCGAGCATCCGGAAACGAACGAGCGCCCGCACGCAGTCGTGCAGTTGCGGAAGGAAGATCTCTCGGACGAGTACTTCAATCTCGTCGGCTTCCAGACCAAGATGCGCGTGCCGGAACAGCAGCGCGTGATTCGCATGATTCCGGGCCTCGAGAACGCGAGCTTCGCGCGCTTCGGCTCGATGCACCGCAACACGTTCATCAACGGCCCGAAGCACCTCACGCCGACGTTCCGCGCGAAACGCGACGAGCGGATTTTCTTCGCAGGACAGATCACCGGCGTCGAAGGGTATGTGGAATCGTCCGCGGTTGGATTTCTCGTCGCGCGGTACATCGACGAGCTTTCACGCACGGGCGCGGCGAAGCCGCTGCCGTATCACACCGCCTTGGGCGCGCTGGGGCGCCACGTTTCGGAATCCTCGCCCGATCGCTATCAGCCGTCGAATGTGACATGGGCGCTGATTGAAGACGTGATCGGCCGGGCGAAGAAGATCGAGAAGCGGGAGCGTCAGGCGAAGCGGGCGCTGGAGACGATCAGCGCGTTGGGGTAGTGGCGTGTGTCCCGAGTG
>JALYOB010000387.1 GCA_030857085.1 Acidobacteriota bacterium
CTCATGTGGAGCTAAAGCGGCGACTCGCGTCGCCGCACTCCAAACGCGTGCTACGCTAACCTCATGCAATCCAATGTGCTTGTTGCTGACCGGGCGGTCGGTCTCAGCTCTTCTGCGTACTCCTGGTATGCGCTCGCGCTGCTCACCGCCGTCTATGTCCTCAACTTTCTCGATCGCACGCTGATCTACGTGCTCTTCACTCCCATCAAGAAAGAGATGGCGTTCACCGACCTGCAGCTTGCGCTGCTCGGGTCGACTTCCTTCGTCATCTTCTACACGCTCCTCGGCATTCCGTTCGGGCGGCTGGCGGATCGCGTCTCGCGCAAGAACATGATCGCGATCGGGCTCGCGGTGTGGAGTCTCTTCTCCGGCCTCACTGGATTCGCCGAGAGTTTCTGGACGATCTTTTTCTGCCGGCTCATGGTCGGTGTCGGCGAGGCGACGCTGGGGCCGGCCGCGCTGTCGCTGCTCAGCGATTACTTTCCGGTGAGCAGGCGCGCGACGGTGCAATCGATTTACTCGAGCGGCATCGCCATCGGCGGCGGTCTCGCCTTTTTCCTCGGCGGCTGGATGGGTCAGGTGCACGGCTGGCGCGCGGCCTTCAAAGCGCTCGGCTTTCCCGGACTATTGTTCGCGATTCTCGTCTTTCTGCTGCGCGAACAGCCGCGCGGCAACACCGAGTCGGCGGCCGCAATGCAGGCCTCCACGGATTGGCGTGCGCTCTTCCGCTCCGTTCCTCTGCGCTACGTCTTTCTCGGGTTCGCATTCGTCGGCATCGCCTCGAACAACATGACCGTATGGCTCACCGCGTTTTTCGTGCGCGTGCACGGGATTTCGCTGCAGACGATCGGCATCGCCGCAGGCGTGATCGCACTCCTGGTCGGCGTTCCGGCGATGGTCCTCGGCGGCTACGTCTCCGATCGCATCGGCCGCATGCGCTTCACCGGCATGGCCGCCGTGGCATCGGTGCCGCTCTGGATCGCGCTGCTCTTTGCGAACAACCTTGCGGTGCTGCTCACCGTCAACATCGTTCTCTACGCGCTCGCCATTCTCTGGGTCGGACCGGCCACTGCAGAGGTGACCGATCTCGCTGGACCGCATCTGCGCGGCCTCGCGATCGGCGTCTTTTTCTCCGCCGTGAACATTGCCGCCTTCGGCATCGGTGCGCCGCTGATCGGAAAGATCAGCGACGCCCTCGGTGTCGCGACAAACGCGGAGCAGATGCGCTTTTCGCTGCTCGTCTGTCCGATCGCCTGTGCGATCGGCGCGGTGCTTCTCGTTCTCGGCAGCCGCGCGCGTGCTACGACGGTGCAGGCGTCTTGAGCCGCGCGTAGAGCGTGCTCGGGCTGATCTGCAACTGACGCGCGGCCTTGCGAATGTTGCCGCCGGTCGCCTCGACCGACGCCGCAACATACTTTGCGATCACCTCGTCGAGCGGACGGATTTCCCATTCGCCCGTCGGCAACACCGAGCCCGTTGCCGCTGCAGTCACCGCTGCCGTCGCGGGCGTGTCGATGATCAGGTCTTCGCTCCGGATCTCCGGCCCCTGCTGCGTCAGCATCGCCCGCTCGAGCACATTGCGCAGCTCGCGCACGTTGCCCGGCCACGAGTAACTCTCGAGCTTCTTCATCGCCGTCGGGCTGATCTTCGGAATCGGCCGTCCCATCTCCTTGCACAACGGCCGCAGCACCTCGTGCGCGAGGATCGGCAGGTCTTCGAGGCGTTCGCGCAGCGGCGGCATGCGCAGACGAACGACGTTCAGGCGAAAGTACAAGTCGTTGCGGAAGCGTCCCGCCGCAACCTCGGACGGCAGATCGCGATTCGTCGCCGCGATCAGACGAAAGTCCGCGCGCAGATCGCGTAAGCCGCCGACCCGGCGGAACCGCTTCTCTTCGAGCGCCTTGAGCAGACGCGCCTGAACCGTCGGCTCCATCTCCCCGATCTCGTCCAGAAACAACGTTCCTTCGCCGGCGATCTCCAACAAGCCCGGCTTCGTATTCATCGCGTTCGTGAACGCGCCGCGCTCGTGACCGAAGAGCTCCGACTCGAGCAGTTCCTTCGACAATCCGGCGCAATTCAGATCGACGAACGGCTTCGCCGCGCGCACGGAGCGATTGTGAATCAGCCGCGCCATCACACCTTTGCCGGTGCCCGACTCCCCTTCGATCAAGACCGGCGACGGCACGCGCGCGACGTTCGCGAGGATGTCGTTCAGATGCGTAATGCCGGAAGAGGTGCCGGGAAGCTTCTCCACCTTTCCGGCTTCGCCGCGGCGCAGCGCCATCAGCTCGCGGCGCGTGCCGAGGATGCGCTCGACCTGCTGGAGCGTCGCTTCGAGCGTATCCATGTCGAACGGCTTCTGCAGAAAGGTCTCCGCGCCGAGGCGCATCGACTCGACCACGCGATCGAGCGTGCTGAGGCCCGACATCATGATCACCGCCGTCGTCTCCGAATACATCTTGAACTGATGGAGGAGATCGAGGCCGGTCGTGTCCGGCAGCGAGACGTCGAGCAGCACGACGTCGGGCGAGAACTCGCCGAACGCAACCACAGCACTGCGTCCATCGGCAGCAGTACGCACATCCCACTGCTCTCCGAGGAACGCTTCGAGGCCGGCAGAGATCGAGAGATCGTCATCGACGATCAGAATTCGGTGTCGTAACTCGCTCATTGTTCGAAAATCATACACCAGTCCAGCGGCCGCACAAGATGCGTACAACAGAAAAACAGTTCAAGTCTATGTACGTCCATCACTTAGACCATTTCCGCACACGTGGTACTGCGTTTGGACATAGGGAGGCCAGTCGCAAACGAAAGAGAGAGAAAATCAAATGTTCCTGCTCGCAGCCGTTCTCACCGCCTCGATCAACATCGACATTGATCTCACTTCTCTGATCCATCGCGCTCGGCAGGCTGAGCCGAAAGCGACCTGCGGCATCAACACGGTCGGCTACCGCTTCCGCGGCACGCCGGGACAGCAGTTCGAGTATGCGGGCGATCGTTACGAAATCCCGGCCGAGGGCTGGGTGGAACTGATCGCCGACCGCGGCCGCACCACGTACGAATACAACAACGAAAAGCTTCCTCTCGGCGCGAACGAACGCGATCCGTTCGGCTTCCGCGACGTCACCCTTCCTGCAGCCAGCATGATCGAAAAAGGAGATTCGAAATGAGCCGCTTCCTCAATGACACTCTCGCTGATCTTCGCAGTGGCCGTGAGACCTGGCGCGTCCTGGTCCTCCTTGGCAGCCCCGCCTTCGCCGCCGCACTTGCCAACGCACTCGTGCAGTTCTGATCGGAGAAACCAGCAGATGCCGAATCAACGGATCACTCTCATCGCCCGCCAGTCGACGAAGCCGGATGTCGATTGGAACTATGCGCGGTCACGCGCGCAGCGGATGGCGTTCGTCGACTCGACCAACGCCCTCCGCTTCGCCCTCGGCGCCGCGTTGTATGACGTCGGGCTCGACGTCGAGCGGATCATCGTCGACCGCGCCGCGAACGCCGAGGAGTTTCTCAATCTGCTCGCGACGACGCCTGAAGAGTTTCGCGGCGACATGCTGTTCATGCGCGACGACGGCTCGGGATTTCTGAGCGCGACCGGCCGCGGCGGAGACCGCGTGCTGTACGCGCTGCGCGACCACGACGTTCGCTTCTATCTCGAAACCCACGACCTCGTCACCGGGCGCGCTGCGCTCGAGATGATCGCCTGAGGGAGCCCGCCATGTCCGGAACGCCGCAGTGCATTCTTCTGGTCGACGACGACCGCGACCTCGCTGACGCGCTCTCGTGCGCGCTCGAGCGTCGCGGCCGCACGATTGTCCTCTGCTCGGACATCGAGTCGGCCGAAGTCGTGCTGTCGTGCTATCCGGTCACGCATCTGCTCACCGACATTCAGTTCTCCGGCAGATTCGGCTTCGAAGGATTGAGTTTCGTGCAGCGCGTGCACGCACGCTCGCCGCAATGCCGCGTCATCGCCATGACCGGCCTCGCCACCGCGGATCTGCAGGAGGCGGTGCTGCAGAACGGCGCGTCGGCGTTGCTGGCGAAACCGTTCGGCGGCGATGAGCTCGAGCTCGCGCTCGATGCGGCGTACGACGGCTCGCTGCATGACGATCCGCAGGCGCCGCCGTGCGAGGTGTTGCGCATCCCTTCGATCGAAGAGCTGCTGCGCGGTGACACGCTGATGCCGGTGTTTCAGCCGATCGTGCGATTGAAGCAGAAAGGTGCGACCGCGTTCGGCTACGAGGCGCTCATGCGCGTGCGCGGCCGCTGGCTCGCGTGCGGACCGCTGATGCTGTTCGATTACGCATCGAGGTGCTCGAAGCTCGCGGAGCTGAACATCGTCGCCATGACGCGTGCGCTGCATGCCGCAACGCTGCTGCCGGAGGAGGCGTCGATCTTCATCAACATCGATCCGCTCGCCTTCGATGGACGGGAGCTCGTGCCGGCGCTGGTGACTTCCGCGCGCCGCGCGTCGCTGCCGCTCGAACGCATCGTGGTCGAGATCACGGAACGTTCTGCCTTTCCCGACGATCTGGTCGCGGGGCGGGTGTTCGATGAGCTGCATGCATTCGGCGTCCGCTTCGCGCTCGACGATCACGGCACCGCGTATTCGCATCTCTCGCTGATCGACCGGATCAAGCCTTCGTTCGTGAAAGTGAGCAACTCGTTCGGCACGAACTTCGAGAACGATCCGACGAAAGAGTGCATCGTCCGGCACACCGTGAGCCTCGCGAACGACTTCGGCTGCGAGACGATTCTCGAAGGAATCGAGACCCCCGCCACCGCCCGCGCCGCCCGCGACGCCGGCGTGACGCTCGCGCAGGGCTACCACTTCGGCCGCCCGCGCGCGGTGCAGCACTGGGCGGGCG
>JALYOB010000807.1 GCA_030857085.1 Acidobacteriota bacterium
GCGTTGGGCGTTTGGGGTGCCCTGGCTTCGGGCGCATCACCCCGAGAGCCTATCGCCCAACGCCCAACGCCGCTTCACAATTCAGTATCAATCTGCGCGCGCTGCAGGTTGCCCGAGTAATCCACGTAAATCGACTTCCACTCCGTGAACACGTCGATGCCTGCAACGCCGGCTTCGCGATGGCCGTTGCCGGTCTCTTTCACGCCGCCGAATGGCAGATGCACTTCCGCGCCGATGGTTGGGGCGTTCACGTAGAAGATGCCCGTGTACATGTCGCGCATGGCGACGAACGCCTTGTTCACGTCGCGCGTGTAGATCGACGACGAGAGGCCGTAGCGCACGCCGTTGCCGATCTCGATCGCATGCTCGAGCGAGTCGCAGCGGATGACCGCGGTCACCGGTCCGAAGATCTCTTCCTGCGCGATGCGCATGTCCGCCTTCACTTCCGCGAACACCGTCGGCTGGTGGAAGAAGCCCTTGCCGTAATCGCCGTCGCGCAATGCGCTGCCGCCGGCGACGATCTGCGCGCCTTCGTCCTTGCCGATCTGCACGTACGTCTCGACCGTCTTGAGCTGCGAGGCCGAAACGTTCGGTCCCATGTCGATCTTCGAATCGAGACCGTTACCGACGCGCAGCTTGTTCGCGCGGCCGGCGAGCTTCTCGACGAACTGCTCGTACACCTTGTTGTGCACGACCACGCGCGACGCCGCCGTGCAGCGCTGTCCCGACGTGCCGAACGCGCCCCACAGCGCACCATCGACCGCGAGGTCGACGTCCGCGTCATCCATGACCATGATCACGTTCTTGCCGCCCATCTCCAGATGGACGTGCTTGAACTGCGGCGCGCAGACGGTGTTGATGTGACGGCCGACCTCCGTCGAGCCGGTGAACGAGATCACGCGGATCTTCGGATGCGTGAGCATCGGCTCGCCGACCTCGCGGCCGCCGCCCGTGACCATGTTCCACACGCCCGCGGGCAGCCCCGCTTCTTCGAACGCCTCCGTCAGCAGCACGACCGAAAGCGGCGTCTGCGAGGCCGGCTTGATGACCACCGTGTTGCCGCACACCAGCGCGGCCATGCCCTTCCACGCCGGAATGGCCATCGGAAAGTTCCACGGCGTGATCAGACCCGCGACGCCGAGGGGCATGCGGACGGCCATGTTGAACTTGTTGGAGAGCTCGGACGGAGCGGTGACGCCGAACAGGCGGCGACCCTCACCCGCGGCGAGGTACGCCATGTCGATGGCTTCCTGGATGTCGCCACGCGTTTCGTCGATGACTTTGCCCATCTCGCGCGTCATCTCGCGCGCCATCTCGTCTTTGCGGCGCTTCAGAATCTCGCCGACTTTGTACAGATACTCCGCGCGCTTCGGCGCAGGCACGAGCCGCCACTTCTGATACGCGCGATCGGCCGCGTCGACGGCGGCATTGAGATCCTCGGCGTTCGAGTCCTGGAACAAACCGACGAGATCATCGTCATTCGCAGGATTGCGATTCTCGAATGCTTTCCCCGATCCCGACTTCACCCACTTGCCGTCGATGTAGTTCGAGTACTCACGCGTCTCGCGCAACGAATACTGCTGCGCGAAGTTGGATGTTTCGATTGCAGACATGTGTATTTACCTCCGGTAGGTTGCCTGTTGCCAGTTCCGAGTTGCCGGGGCGTCATCGCTCGGGCGGAAAGCCCGGGCAACTCGCCACACGCCACTCGCTACGCTTACTTCGCTTTCGCCGGTGCCGCGGCTTCTTCCTTCGGCACCCGCGAGCCCATGTCGACGTTGCCGCGGAATTTCGCTCCCTCGGCCACGACAATCTTCGGCGCTCGAATGTTTCCGTCGACGCTCGCGCTGGCCACGAGCTCGACGCGTTCATCGGCCGAGACGTCGCCGGTCAGCTTTCCTTCGACCGTCACGTTGCGCGCGTGCACGGTCGCCTCGATGCGCGCCTTCGTGCCGATGCGCAGATCGCTGCCTAGATTGATGTTGCCGCGAACCGTTCCTTCAACCGCGACCGGCTCGCTGCCCGTGATCGTTCCCTCGATCGTCACGTTCGGCCCGATGAACGTCCCGCC
>JALYOB010000808.1 GCA_030857085.1 Acidobacteriota bacterium
GTCATCTGCACAGTGCCCGGATACCCGTCCCGAAACCCCTGAAACGCGCCCTGATTGCACTGGGGGGTCGAGAGCCCGTACCCGGGCGCGGTGCTGATCGAGGCGACGGTCGGGACCACCCCCTCCCAGTCCGGCAGGTTCATTTCCAGGACGAACGAGGCGAGCGTGTTTGCGCCGGTGACGTCCGTAATGTTCATTGGCGCATAGACGCCGTAGCTGCCTTGCGGCACGTTGATGCTCGCGCTGCTGAAAGTACCGATCAGAGTGTTGGAGATGCCGGGCTGCACGAGACGGATCATCTCCGGCGTCTGATTCGTGATGGTGATGACCGCACTCCAGACACTCGCGCCATTCCAGTTGTAGGCGTAGCAGGTCGCGAACGGCCACGCCGACATCGTGTCCGTGAACCACTTCTGACCGGTGATGCTGAAGACGCTCTGCAGTGCAAGCGCGGACGGATACGTGTTCCACGCGTTCGTATCTGCGATCCAGGTCGCCTGCCACGTCTCCGGCGACACTTGTACGACGCGCTGTGCGTACGAATAGTCGGGCGTCATGCCCGGCACAGAAGCGTCGCTGTCTTCCTGATACGTGTACATCTGACATTTCGCCGGCAGCAGGATCTGCATCGCCGCGATCGTGAACGCCTGGTTCATTGTGATGATTTGTGCCGCTTTCAGCGTCGGCGGGGCCGCGAGCGGGCCGGCAACGGCGGTGTTCATCGCCTGCAATTTCCCCCAGTCGGTGAGCACCGTGGTCTGCATGCATGCGAGTTGTTCCTCCACGTTGGTGAACATGTCATTGAGCGTCTTCCAGAGATCGCTCACCGCGACACTGAACGGCGCGGCTGAAACCTGCTTCACGGCCGTCGCCGCGCTCAATGCTGCCCGCCCGAGCATCGCCAGCGGCGCACAGCCCGGAATCATCCCCAGCAGAGGAAAGAAAAGATTGGAGAAAAGAGCCATCCCGACGCCGGTCGCGGTGGTGCCTTCCGAGAGACCGACTTCGTATACGAGCTGGCTCAGCGTCCCATCCTGAGAAGCCAGCGCCGTCGTATTGAAGGAGTTGTAACTGGCGAACAGCGTATTGACGTTGTTCACGAATTCGATTTCCGTCTGCAACTGCTCGACAACCGTCGACCACACCGATGGATGGACGCCATCGGGCCTGACGCAGTTGCTGATCTGCGCCGGTTCGAGGTCGATGCTCTGATTGAGATACTCCATCCGGATGTTCGTATAGCCGAGTTGCTGATTGATCGACTGAAACGCCGTCGCCTCCTCCCCTGAATTGAACTGCGGGAACTGCACGGGCGGCTGCGCCAGAATGTTCTCGATGATAGGAGGCGGATCGATCGCGAAAATCATCTCCGCGGTCGGACCACTCTCTGGGATCGGGAGGAAGTTCACGACCGCTCCGGTAGTGGCGCTGGTGATGCTCAGCGCGAAGCCCGGATATTCGGGACTGGTGATCACCCCCTGATCATTGAGCGACCATTGTGCGGTCGTCGGATTCCATCCTCCGGCGCCGGCAAAATAGCCGCCCTCGCCGAGGCCGATCGGGCCGCGCGTCTGCAGCATGTTCGTGCCGCCGGTGCCATTGAGGATGAAGCCGCCCGGCGACAGCATCCAGAACTGACTCTGATGATTGTTCGGGCCATTGAGGACGATCTGACCGGACGTAGCGCTCTGCAGGTCGAGAACGAGCATGTTCAGTTCGCCGTCGTTCACCGTGCTGGCAATGCGCGTGCTGACGCAGAAGAAGAACGTCCGGTTGCTCCGGATGCCCGACGCCCCGCGGCTCACCGTGGAGATGCGGCCGGTCAGCGGCGGGCTGCTGCTGCAGACCGCCGACCGCCTCGACGCCGACGGCGACGACCCGAGGACCTGGCGGCTGGCCTGCGGATCGCCGCTGGACGCCGCCGGGCTGGACGACCTGGTGTTCGCCTGGCGGGCGGTGCGGTCGGTGAAGTCCAACGCGGTCCTGCTCGCGCACGACAAGGCGACGGTCGGCGTCGGCATGGGGCAGGTCAACCGGGTGGACTCCGCCCGGCTCGCCGTGGCGCGGGCGG
>JALYOB010000057.1 GCA_030857085.1 Acidobacteriota bacterium
CGCGCCGTCGAGGCCGACCGTCGCGGCCGGGATCTCGATGCGCGTCCAGGTGTCTGCCGCCGGAACGGTCGAGCCCATGAACACGGACGACGACTCGCCGCCGATCGCCGGCACGCCCACCGTGCCGTAGTACACCGAGCCTTCCGTACTGCCGGAGTACCAGGTGATCTTGAGCTCCTTCAGATCGGCGCAGCCGGTCCGCATGACGTACAGAATGAGATTGTCGCCCGACGCGGTGGCCTGCGACATGTTCGATACCTTCACGACGCTGGTCGAGGTCTGCGCCATGTAAAAGTACGCGAGGGACTGCGTACCGCTTGCCTTCTGGTCGCTCCACCAGAAGCCGTAGTCGAGCGTTGCACCCGAGGGGATGCTGTCGTCGATCCAGACCGTCGCGCCGCTCGGAATCGATGGAGCCGAGGCGGTGGAGGCGAGGCAGCCGACGCCGTCCTGACCGATGTGATCGAACCACACGCGGCCGTTGTACGTCTCGATCTGCATCCAGTCCAGTTCATGACCGCGCAGACCGAGGTGCGTGCCGATGGGAACTTCGAGACGAGCCCACCCGCCGGTGGAGGGAAGCGCGCCACGATTGAAGACGGTCGAACCGTATGGCGTGTTGCCGATGAGATTCGAGCCCCAGTACGCAGTCGCCGTGCGGTAGTTCGAAGACCAGGTGATCTTGATCTCGCTGGTCGGATTGCACGGGTCGATCAGCACGTACACGATGGCCTTGCCGTTGCCGTAGCGGAAGATCTGGCCGAGGTCGTCGATGCGCACGGTGTTCGTACCGGCGCCGTTCAGATAGAACGACTGCGAGCCGGTCGCGTACTGGTTCGTATCCCAGTTCACGCTGCCGCTCGTGACGTTTGCGCCCGAAGGCAGTGAGTCGTCGATGAAGACCTCGTCTCCGGATGGCGTCGAGGGTTGTGAAGCGAAAGGCGTGGTGCATTGGGCGAACGCAACCGGCGTGGTGAACGCGACGGCGACGAGAGACACGATGAGCGTGCAGAGCGTGAGGCTCTTCTTCACAGGTGAATCCTCCTTTGTGTTGTCCTTCGCGGCCGGCCTTGAACGGATCGACGTAAAGATGCTTCTTTACGGCAGTGAGTGCTAGAGACATTTCATGAGGTATGGAGGAAGGTGCCTCGGGTGCCTCGGAGTACCTCGGAGTACCTCGGAGTACGTCGGAGTTTTTCCGCCGAGGAACCGAGGAACCGAGGAACTCCGAGGAACCGAGGAACTCCGAGGAACCCGAGGAACCCGAGGAACTCCGAGGTACTCCGAGGTACCGAGGTACTCCGAAGTACCCGAGGAACTCCGAGGTACCGAGGTACCCAACGAACGCCGCATACAATGCCGCGCGCGATGAAGCGCGCCATCCTGACGACGCTCGCGGCCGCGGCCGTGGTCTATGCCGTCGTGACGGTGTGGAAGCAGAACGAGCGTGCGGCGGGGCTCGACTTTTACATCTACTTCGTCAACGCGCAGCTCGCGTCCCGCACCGACATCTCCAACATTTACTCGCGCGACGAGCAACTCCGCCTGGGCGAGGAATACTACGAGCGTGCGCAACGGAGCGGCTCGGAGTTGCGCAAATACGACGGCGAGCGACGCCGCTTTCTCGACAGCGTTTCCAGCCCGTTTCTCTACACCTGTCTGCGCTGGGTGAGCCGCGACTATGAGCGCGCGCTGCTGCAGGACCACGCGCTGATTCTCTGCGCGTTCATCGGCGGATTCGTACTGATCGCGCGACGCGCGGGGCTGTCATATGCGCTCGCGCTGTTTCTCGTTGCAGCGCTCCTGCTCTGGTACGGCGGCTTCGAGGCAGATCTGCGCGTCGGCAATGTGAATTCGTTGCAGCTCGCGGCGATCGGGATCGCGTTGTGGTTGCCGCCGATTGCCGCGGGCATCGTGATGGGGATGCTCGTCGCGTTCAAACCGAATCTGCTGCTCGTGCCGCTGCTCCTCGCGGTTTCGCGCATCGCGTCGCGCGACTGGATGCGATTGAAGCGGGAAGTGATCGGCCGTGCGATCGGAGGCCTGATCGCGTTCATTGCGGCGGCGATCAGCTATCGATCATTCGGCATTTGGCTGCAGTGGATTGCACGTGCGAACGAGTTCTATCACCGGCTGCCGACGCGGCTCGAACGCAATGACACACCCGCGCTCGCGCTGTTTCATGCGTACGGCGCGTGGGTGAGTCATGCGCTGGTCGTGCTGCTGACGTTGATCGCAATTGCCGCGATCTGGCGCGCGCGACGCCGCGACGATGTGCTGATCGCCGGACTGGCGATGCTGATCTATCTCCTGACGGCGACGGTGGTCTGGCTGCACTACATGATCCTCGCGCTGCCGGTCATGCTTGCGCTGCTCGCGCGCCGCTCCACGGCGATCATCGCCGCAATTGCGATGCTGCTGATTGCGCTCGAGCCGTATCAGTTGCTCACGCGCAAACCGGTGTACCCGAACGACGCCTATTTCACGACGCCCGCGTTCATTGCGTTGTTTGTCTGTGCGATCTGGACGTTGGTGCGCGTCGAGACGCGCAAGTCGAAAATTGAAAATTGAAAATTGAAAACGAACGCTGCGGCCGGCGCTTTCGTTCGCGTGCGATCGTCATTTGCACGCACCCGACTTTCAATTTTCAATTTTCAATTTTCAATTCGCGCTCCTGCCGCCGCTCCGCTGACTCACACCGCCATCCACCCGCCCTCATCGGACGCACGTCGCGCCGCATCGAGCACGCGCTGCTGCATCAGGCCATCCTCGAAGGTCGCAGCAGGTGCGAGCGCATCGCGATTTCCCTCGTCGAGTGCGGCACGGAGCGCGCGGCCGAGGTGGAGTGTGCCGGTGCCGAATGCACCGCCGGGGGAGTTGCCGGGGCGCTTCTCCATCGGGCCGCCGGCGAAAGTCGTGAAGGCGGCGTTGCTGGTCGAGAGCAGCACTTCCTCGCCGATGAAACGCATCGCGCCGCGCTCGCCGTAGATGGTCAGCATCGCCGTTTCATCCGGTCCGGTGGAGACGGTGCTGAACGTCATCGCCACCACCGCGCCGCCGCGCGCGCGGAGATCGACCGATGCGATATCGTCGGCGGTCACAGTGCGCATCTCCTCACCGTATGGACGTTCGGCGATCAGCGTGCGCAGCGTCGCGTGCGCCGCTTCGAGCTCGACGCCGAAGTAGCGCAGCGCGTCGACAAAGTGCGAGCCGACGGCGCCCCAGATTCCGCCGCCGCGCTTCGCATCCGCCCACCAGGTCCACTCCCGTTTCCGATCGCCGCGCGCGGGGCTCGCGTACCGCACCTCGGCGTAGCGAACGTCTCCAATCTCGCCGATGCGCGCACGCGCCTCGCGCCAGGAGGGGAGGAAGCGAAGCTCGTGATCGATGAGGGCGAGCTGATTCGGACGTCTCCGCGCCGCAACCACGAGCTCCTCCGCCTCGGCCGCATCGAGCGCGGTCGGCTTCTCGAGCAGCACGTGTTTGCCGGCCTCGAGTGCGGCGAGCGCCATCTCCCGATGTTCGGACGGCGGCGTGACGATGGAGACGAGGTCGACGTCTTCGGCACGCATGAGCTCGCGCCAGTCGCCATACGCGCGCAGATCGAGCTCGGCCGCGAGCGCGCGCGTTTTCTCTTCGTTGTGGCCGGCGATTGCGACGACCTTCAGCCCTGCTTCCCGGAAGGTCGGCACCTGGACGCGCGCGCCCCAGCCGGTGCCGACGATTGCGATGTTGGCCATTCGAATACTCCCTGTTCCAGGTTGACCTGTTCCCCGTTGCCCGTGCCAAAAACCGCGCTGCCACAGCGACCTCTGCTCGGCAACTGGCAACCGGCAACTGGTCAACCAATAGTTGGCAGCTCGTTTGCGCTAATAACTTGTCACCATGCGCGGCAAAAAGGATCTTATCGTTCCGGTCCGCGACCGGAGACAACACAAGCGATACCTGACGCTGAGGAACTTCCGCAATGCGGTGGTCGCGTTCGTACTCGTCTTCGGATTCATCACCGTCCGCTCCGAGATGCGCGATCCCGACGTGCATTACGGGCGCCTGATGCAGCGCGAGGTTGCGCGCGACGTCGACCACAAGCCGGTGGAAGTGGTGCAGGAGGCGGCGATGCCGCCAGTGCCCGACGAAACACACGCCGATCCGCTTCTCCTCGCGCCGGCAGCACGCGAACAGTGGCTGCACGGCGATCCCGCAATGCCGCAGGGCGTGACCGAAATGCCTCGCGCCGAGGCGGCGGTGGCTTCGGGCGAGAGCCGGATTGCGATCGTTGGAGACAGCGCGGGCGTCTCGATCGTCCACACCGAGCGGCGCAAGCCGATGCTCTCCGGCGGGTTCGGGCGATAACCGCGCTGTGTCAGTGCGCCGTGACTTCGGCCGTATTCGAATACGCGCTCATCGTCCCCTCGCCGATCGCTCGCATCCGGAACTCGTACCGCGCGCCCGCGAGTAGCGGACCGTTGAAGAACGCGCCGAGCGGCACAGCTGGGAACAACGGTTCCAACTCCTCCCACGGTGCATTGCCGATGCGGAACTCGATGCGATAGCCGCGGATCTTCTGCGGAACGACCGTCCAGAAGAGCGCCACGCGACCGCGGTCGAGGATGGCGTCGAGATGCGGCGCATCGGGCGCGTTCGCGGCGCCGCTCACGCGCATCATGACGCGTCGCGCGCTGTAATGCGGCGCTTCGCCAATGCGTTCGCTGGTGAAAAGCGCGGGAGCTCCGTTAGGCCGGAAGGCAACGGCCGCGAACGACGCATCGTCGGGCTGAAAGGATGACTCACTGGTTCGTTCCTGATTCGGCCCGAAAACAAACACACCCGTGGCGTTGGCGTCTCTCCATGTGATGAACAAAGCGCCGTCGCCCGCGGCGAGGTCGTCGAACGGTCGAAGCATCACCGGCCCCGTGCGAGCACGCCCGGTCCGTGCGTCGATCGTTGCCGTTGCGGTTCCCGAGTCTTTCCAGACCGCGCGGAATTGCGTGCCGTCGAACGCGAGGCGAAACACGTCGGTCGTCCACGTCGTGAACGCGGGCTCTTCATCGATCGGCTGCAGATTCGGATCGAGCCGGACCACGCTCGCCGGGCCGGTGATGCTGATGCAGAGAACCGTGCAACCCATGTCGCGCAGGAGTGCCACGGCGGTCGTGGAGCCGTCGGTCGCGATGGCGGCCGCGCCACCCAGCTCCGCGTTGAGTCTTACCGGCAGTTGCGCGACACCATTCGGGCTGAGCCGCATGACGGCCGGCCCGTCGGCTCGGTCTCCGATGATCAGATACTGGCTGCCGTTCCACGCAACGTCTTTCGGAGACATCGGCAGCGGCGTCGTCGACCGCGGCACGCCGTCACTGCCGATGAATGTCGCGACACCGGCGTATCCGCCGCTTCGTGCGATGACGATGAACTCGTGACCGTCGCTGGCCGCGCGAGCTCCGAGCGTCACGCCGTCGATCTCCGCTTCCGACCAGCCCTCTCGCGACAAAACGCCCGCGCGGAGACGGCCTTCGCTCCAGACGATCAGGGTGGAGTCGTCCGATGATGCGGCTGTAACCAGATGCTGGTGAGCCGCTTCGAAGCCCACCATCTGCGCCGGCCCGCCGAGAGGACCCCAGAACGGACGGTGCGATGTCCGGTCCGTCCATGTAACGAACGGGCGGCCGTTCACCGCCGCGACGGCGTAGTCGTCCCCGTGCTTCATGACCTCTTCGGTCTCGACGATGCGCAGATCGCGGTCGATCCAGGTGATCTGGAGGCCGGTGAAGCTTCTGTGTGCGAGTAGCCAGCGATCGCCGATCGCGAGCAGCGACTGCGGCCATTGGGGAGGCGAGAAAATGAGAAGGCGGGCTTCGACGGCCGCGTCCGCGCCGAAGCGCACCGCTTCGAGCGAGTCGCTCCCCGGCTTCTCCCACACGGCGATTGCCTTGTCGCCGATCGCGGCGACCGTGGCGCGGAGCCCGATGCGCGCGTAGTCAGGCGACGACATCGCCAGGGACCGCGACTGCTCACGGCCGCTGCGGTGGAGCGACAGGATCGTGACGTCGTTGTCCGTCGCAATCGCAGCGGCGAAACCGTCGCCGCGGGCGCACACGTCCGCGCTGTTCCACCAGCCCTCGAACAGCGAGCTTGGTGGACCGGTCTGCCTGCCGTTCGGACCGAGCGGCAGCGCAATGAGAACGCGATTCACGGCGCAGAGAAGAACGATCGACTCGCCGTTCGCGGCAGCCGACTGGACGACCGCACCGTCCGCGATGACGAACGATTCGCCTAGGAGGTCGCCCGATCGGCTGATGAGCCGGCCGAGGAGCTTGTTTTTGGCGCCGCCGCCGCCGCCGTCCGTGTTGCCGAGGGCCAGGAAGTGTGAGCCGGTCCAGACGACCGCCGCGATCGTCGCGGGCCACGCAAACACACGCTGACCGATGCGGCGCTGCCCCGGCACGTAGTTCGTGACGAACGCGCCGGAGATGCGCAGGACATCGGAGCCATTGCTGACGAGCCGCGTCCTGGTTTGGACCGCGCCGTAGCGCGTGTTCGTCAGCGGCACCGGCTCGCCGAAGGACAACGGACGCCCGCTCGCCCCCGGCGCGCCGAGCAACGCGAGCGCGACACAAGCAGCCGTGATTCGCATGACTCGCACTGTATGAGGCCATCTCATAAAAAACGACTATCGCACCGCCCGCCGTTTCGGCCCCGCCACCGTCAGCCCCACGGACGGCGAATACGCACCGACGCCGGCATCGTTGAACGCCCGCACGCGGAACTCGTAACGCGCACCGGCGACGAGAGGTTGATCGAACTGCATCGAAATCTCGTTCGGTGCGAACGTGCGCTCGATCTCCTCCCACGGCCCCTCGTTCAGCCGGAACTCGACGCGATACCCGCGCACGAGCTGCGGCAGCGCGGTCCAGAGGAGATGAATGCGATCGCGGTCGGTGAGCACTTCCAGCCGCGGCGCGTCGGGCACAGGTCCGGTGAATCCGCTCACGCGCATCATCACTCGAGCGCTGCCGTAGTACGGCGCCGCTTCGATGCGTTCCGCAGCGAAATGGGCGAGGTTTCCGTTCGGCAGGAACGCAACGCGGCCCGCTCCGGCGGCGTACGTTCCCGGCACTCCGAACGAGGCGCTGCCGGTGACGTTGTTCTGCGAATCGAGCATCACCACGACGTTTTCATTGCCGCGCAACGTGGCGTCGATCTGGACCCAGGACACGGCCAGCGAGCCATTGCGCATGGCGACGTCGAGCACGCTCGGCGCGCGTGCCGGCAGCGTCTCGCGCGCTGTCACGGCGCCGGTGCGCGCATCGATGGTCGCGACCGACACAGCTTCATACTCGAGCCACGCGGCGCGGAAGCGCGTGCCGTCTGCGACGAGGCGGAAGTCGTCGACCACGACCGCCTGGAGGAGCGTCGTCGCATCGACCGGCTGCAGGTCCGCTGCAATGCGCACGACAGTCACCGGACCCTGAATGCCGATGCATTCGAACGGACATCCATACGGCTCGATCCAGGCGATCATGGTCGTCGTGCCGTTACTCGCGATGGCGCGCGGCACGATGCCGCTGCCGTAGTGCACGGCGGGCGAGACGGCGCCGCTCGTGCTGAGCCGAATCGCCGCGACGCCCGCTTCGTCTTCGCCGAGGATCAGATACTCGGCGCCGTTCCAGGTGATGTCCTGCGGGCGGATCGGCAACGGAACATCGAGACGGCGAGCACCATTGCTGCCGATGAAGATCGCCTTTGGCGCGTTGCTGCTGACGACGACGAACTCGTGGCCGTCGGTGGCGGCGCGTGTGGTGGTGGTGAACGAATCGGGTTGAATCGCGGCCGCGAGCTCGGTTTCCGACCAGCGGTCGCGCGAGAGCAACCCCGCACGCAGACTCGTCTGCCGGTTGAGCAACTCGTGCCAGACGACCAGCGTCGCGTCGGCGGACGAGACGGCGGCGGCGACGGCCTGTCGCGCTGCTTCGTACGTCGCGATCTCCGGCGTTCCGCCGAGCGGAGCCCAGGAGACGAAGCCCGGAAGAGGGGAGTCACGCCACGCGACGAACGGCTGTCCGTTCACCTTCGCAACCGAGAAGTCGAAGCCGCTCCTCACATCCTCGGTGCGCACCAGTTTCAGCTCACGATCGAGCCACGCGATCCGCAGCGGGCGCGGCGGCACGTTCCCGACCACGTACGCGACTGCCCATCCGTCTCCGATCGGGAGCACCGAGACGACCGTGCTGTTCGGCTCACCGAGAGCGATTGGCGTGCTGACCTGCGCGCCGGCGAGCGTCGCGGTCAGGCTTCCGTCAGCCTGCCGCCACACCACCAGTGCAGCGTTACCGTTCGAGGCGATGGAGACGGGGCGGAAGAACGTCGCGGCGCTGTCGGAGGAGAGAATCGAGCGCGATTGCTCGCGGCCGGTGCGGTCGAGTGAAACGAAAGTGATGTCGCGCGTCGTCGAAAGCGCCACCGCGAATCCGTCACCGTGCGCAGTGATCGCGAGGTCGTGCAGGTGCGGCTCGCTGCTGGCCGACAACACTTTCGGCTCACCGGTCGGCTTCCCGTTCGCGTCGAGCGGCAGTGCGGTGGCGACGCCACTGTTCGCGTAGAGCAGCATCGCGGAACTGCCGTTTGCCGCGAGCCTGATCCTTCCGATCTCGCTGCCCTGCGCAACCGGCAGCGCGACGCCGAGCGGTTCACCGGAGCGGCTGATCATGCGCGTGGAGAGCGTGTTGCCCACCATCGCCGCCGCGAGAAAGTTCGCGCCGGTCGACGCCGCAGCGACCTCACGCGCGGAATCGAAGACGACCTGCCCGATGCGGCGCGATCCCGGCGTGTAGCTGGTCACACGCACGTCCGGACCGGTGCGCCACAACAGAATCACGTCCCGGCCGTTCGTCGCCAGCTCCGGCACCGCGCTCGCGGTGCCGTAACGGGTGTTCGTCAGCGGGACCGGCTCGTGGAACGCGACCGGCTGCGCGAATGCGGACGAGGCGAGGGCGGTGAGAAGCGCGACGAGGCCACAGAAGATACGCACGTGTGCAGCGTATGCGGTTATCCCATAAAGGGCAACGCCTATCTCACTGCACGACGGCGCGTGTTCACGGTTACGGGAACGCTCACCACCTGCGAGTAGGCGCTCACACCGCCGTCCGACCAGGCGCGCACGCGGACCGAGTACGTGCCGCTGCGGCGCACGTCGAACGACGCCGATGAAGCGTCGCCGTCCGCCCACCCTTCCTGCTCGAACCACGAGCCCTCATCGATGCGCGTCTCGACGCGATAGCCGTTCACCGCCTGCGCGGCCCACGAGACCTGCAGCTTGCCGTTCGCGAACGCCGCCTGAATGCGCGGAGCGTCGGGCGCGATCGCCGGCGCCGGGTGCGCGACCGACATGCCGATGCGTGTACTGCCGTCGTGCGGCACGTTCATCGATGCGTCGGTGTGGAGAAGCGCAAAGCCGCCGTTCGGGAGCGATGCCGCACGCGGTGCGGCGCCGCTGCGCGAGTCGAATGCCTTCGTCGTGCGCACGTTCCAGCCATCGCTGAAGTCGAAGAGCAGCGCCTGCGCGCGGCCGTCGAACCACGTCATCGCCATCGCGTCGCCGACGGACGCGAGCTGCACGTCGGTGACGGGATTGCCGCCCGCGCGGCCGCTCTGCACGAGCTCGCGCACGACGGTGCCGTCTTTTTTCACCCGCCGTCCGCGCAGGAACGTTCCGGCGTTCCACGCGAGCACGTATTCATGGCCGTTGAATGCGATCGCCGCGGCGTCCACTTCCGCTTCGAACACCATGGCATCGTTCTCATCGAGCCGCTGCGCCGAGGAGTCGACGCGAACGCCTTCGAGCGTCTGCTGCGGCGTGGTCCAGACCACGAAAAAGTTCGTGCCGTCGGATGCAATCGCAGGATTCTTTCCGTTCGTGCGCAGCGTGACCGGCGCGGCGATGCTGCCATCGCGCGACGAACGTGCGGCGACGACATTGCCATTCGCTTCGCCGACGACGATCGCGTCATTCGCATTCATCGCCACGTTGCGCGGCGTGAACGATGCGACCGCACTCGACTGCCGCAGTATCGCGCCGCTTTCGTCGAGCCACGTTGCCGACCAGCCGTTCGTATCGCTGGTGATGACCACGAACGCGTTGCCGCCGCTCGCCGCCGCAATCGCGCGCGATCCGAGAACGCGCTCGCGCCACGAACGGTTTGCGTTCCGGATGCCGATGCGCGACTCGTCGCCTTCGTTCCAGACGAACAGCGTCGCATTCGGCAGCGAGGCCGTCGCGACGAGCGTCTGATCCGCTTCTCCGTGGATCACGAGGGCGTTGCTCGCGCCGCTCAGGTCGGCGATGCGCAGTCCGTCCGCGCGATACGCGATCTCGTATTTTGCGCCGTTCCACAGCGCCGACGGCGCAGTCGCATGGCTCGCGATTTCGACCGCTGCCGCGGCGACGCCATTCGTGATCGTGGCCGCGTGCAGCACACCATCGCTCGTCCACGCCGCCACTCCGTCGCTGCCATTCATCGCCAGCGACACCTCGCTCGCCACGTCGGTCGAGACGCGTGTCTGCACGCCGTTTCGCACCAGCATCACGCCGCCGGTCATCGCCAGGAGAGCGGTGTCGCCGCTCGCATCGAAGTCGCGCGCGGGGATCGCCAGCGCGGGCGAGACTCCGCTCTTCACACCATTCAGGGTGAAGAGTTGCGACTGCACGCCTTCATGCTCGTAGAGCAGCTGAATGCGATCGCCGCTCACGCCCAGGCGGGGCTTCGAGCCTTGGTCGATGAGGGTGAAGGGTGCGCGCGCGTTGCCGGTCGCATCGACGAAGCGGCCGATGATGGCGCCGCCCTGCGTCGCAGCCACGAGAAAGTTCGAGCCAGTCCACACCACGTCCGCATCGCCATCGGTGTCTGCAACGAAGCGCGAGTTGCGTTGCGCGTCGGCGAGTCTCGTCATGCGCACGCTGCGTCCGCTGACGAGAAACGCGAACGTTTCGCTGCCGTTCGTCGCCAGAATCGGCTTGCCGGTGAGCGCGCCGTAGCGCGTATTCGTGAGAGGCGCAGGAACGCCGAAATATGAGGCCTGCGCGGTGAGGGAAGTGCTCGTGATGAGAATCAGTGCGAGTCGGAACAACCAGGGCACGATGGGGTCTCCTACAATACGCCGCGCATGAGCGATCCGATTACTTTCGGCACGGATGGATGGCGCGCGGTCATTGCTGACCAGTTCACCTTCCAAAATGTGCGCCGTGTTGCGGACGCGGTCGCCGTGGCCGCACGAACGCTGAACCCGCCACAGACGATCGACCGCGATACGCTCGTAGTCGGTTTCGACCGCCGCTTCCTCTCCCGCGACTTCGCCCACGTGGTCGCGGACGCGCTACGAGCGGCCGGCTTCCGGGTGATCCTCTCCGACCGGCCCACGCCGTCGCAGACCATCTCCTACACCGCACTCCACCGCCGCATCCTCGGCGGCGTGATGGTCACGGCGAGCCACAATCCGCCGCGCTACAACGGCATCAAGTTCAAGGCGTGGTACGGCGGCTCGGCGCTGCCGGAGACGTACGAGAAGATCGCGTCGAGCCTCGACCAGCACGATGCGCGCGAAGGCGGCACGGTGACCGAGGACAACATCCTCGATGACTACCTCGAGGGGGTGCGCGGACAGCTCGACGTCGCGCGGCTCCGCTCGTCGAAGCTCTCGATTCTGCACGATCCGATTCACGGCGTTGCCGCGACGCTCCCCTCGCGCATCCTCGGTATCGATTACACCGGCGCGCATCGCATTCTCGCCGGCGACCGCACGCCTCCCGAGACGATCCTCATCGACGGCATTCGCGGCGAGCTCAATCCCGCATTCGGCGGCGTGCACCCCGAGCCGATTCCCGAGAACCTCGGCGCCGCGCAGAACGTGATGATCGGCGGCGGCTACGACCTCGCCATCTGCAACGACGGCGACGCCGACCGCCTGGGCATCCTCGACGAGCATGGCCGTTTCGTTTCGCCGCACAAGATCATCTCGCTCCTCGCGCTTTATCTCGTGCGCGAGAAGAAACGCTCGGGCGAGATCGTGAAGACGTTCTCGACCACCCGCCTCATCGAGAAAGTGTCGGCCGCGTTGGGCGCGACGCTGCACGAGACGCCGATCGGCTTCAAGTACGTGGCCGATCTCATGCTCGCGCGCGATGTGCTGGTGGGAGGGGAGGAGAGCGGCGGCATCGGCTTCGGCGCGTTCATGCCGGAACGCGACGGCATTCTCTCCGGCCTCCTGGTCGCGGAAGCGGTTGCGTATTACGGGAAGCCGCTCTCGCAGATCATCGCGTCGATGGAAGAGGAGTTCGGCGCGCTGCACTACGACCGCCGCGACCTCCACCGCCCGATGTCTCAATGCGCCGCTCTCATCGACCGCATCCGCTCCGGTGAGCTCGACGACGCCTTCGCGCCCGGCTTCACAAAACGCGAAGAAAAAGACGGCGTCAAAATGAACTTCGCCGACGGCTCCTGGATCCTCTTCCGCAAGTCAGGCACCGAACCAATCATCCGCATCTACTGCGAGAGCCCGCGCGAGGAAGAAGTGCAGAGGATGCTGGATCAGGCGGTGGAGGAGCTGGATCGGACGGCGGGGTAGAAGCGTAGCGAGTGGCGTGTGGCGGGTGGCGAGGGCGTTCTCGCCTGGACGGCAGAACATGCGAGTGCAGCGGTCGCCGTACGCGGTTGCGGGCTC
>JALYOB010000809.1 GCA_030857085.1 Acidobacteriota bacterium
TCCTGCGCGCTCGCACCTTTCTGCACGAAGCTCTTCACTTTCGTATGCAGCGTCGCCCGATCCTCGGGCGAGATGGTCTTCGACGTCAGCACGACGATCGGGATGTCGGCGGTGCGGGGGTTTTCTTTCAGCGAATCGGCGACTTCGAAGCCGCTCATGTTCGGCATCATCAGGTCGAGAATGATCACGTCGGGACGTGCGGCGCTCGCGGCGCGCAGACCTTCTTCGCCCGAGAATGCCTTGTCGATCGCGTAGCCGTGCGCGGCGAGGTCTTCGTCGAGCAATGCATGCACGGCTGCGTCGTCGTCGATCACCAGCAGGCGCGGACGCGCGCCGTTCGTGCTGCGTGCGGCGATCGCGCGCACACGTTCGACCAGCCGGTCGCGATCGACCGGTTTGACGAAGTAGTCGTCGGCGCCCAACGCGAGGCCGAGGTCGCGGTTTTCGACCATGGAGATGATGACGACGGGGAGCTGGCGCGTGGCTTCGTCGTTCCGAAGACGCTTGAGCACTTCCCAGCCGTCGACGCCGGGGAGCACGAGATCGAGCGTGATCGCGATCGGTTTCGCGTCGCGCGCGAGCCGCAGCGCTTCGTCCGCACGACGCGCATGCAGCGCGAGAAATCCGGCCGAGTTGAGGGCAGAGGCAATGAGCTCGAACGCATTCGGATCGTCTTCGATCACCAGTACGCGCGAGGCCTTCACGGCCGGCGTTTCCACCGGCCGCGCGACGACGGCCGCGCGCGAGCGCACCGGCAGCACGAACGTGAACGTGCTGCCCTCGCCCAGTTTGCTGTCCACGCGAACGCTGCCGCCCTGCAGCTCGACGAACTTTTTCACCAGAGCGAGTCCGAGTCCGGTGCCGCCGAACTCGCGGCGCACGCCGCTGTCGACCTGGCGGAACTCCTCGAAGATGAGCGCGTGATGTTTCGCGTCGATGCCGATGCCCTGATCGCGCACGGCGACGCTGATCGCGCCGTCGTGCATCTCCGCTCGCACCTGCACGAGCGAGCCCGCGGGCGAGAACTTGATCGCATTCGACAGGAGGTTGAACAGCACCTGCTTGAACTTCGCGAGATCGGTCTCGATCTGCGGCACGTCGGGCGCGATCTCGACGGCGATCTTCACATCCGCTCTGGTCATGCCGCGCATGAGCTGACACACGCTCTCGATCACCGGCGCGACGGAGAAGAACTCGGGATAGATCTCCATCTTCCCCGACTCGATTTTCGAGAGATCGAGGATGTCGTTGATGATGCCGAGGAGGTGTTGTCCGGAGGTGTGGATGTGGCGGAGGAAGCCGTGATGCTTCGGCTCGATCTTGCCGTCGAGGCGCTCTTCGAGAATCTCGGAGAAGCCGATGATGGAGTTCATCGGCGTGCGCAGTTCGTGGCTCATCGTGGCGAGGAACTGGGACTTCAGTCGATCGGCTTCTTTGATGCGACGGTTTGCGTCGGCGAGTTCCTGCGAGATCCTCGTCAGTTCTTCGACTTTGCTCTTCGCCTCCGTTTCCAGCTGCCGGATGCGCAGCCGTTTTTCCTGCAGGTTGGCGATGCCGACGAGGAAAAAGTACGACGCGCCGGAAACGAAGAGCATGCGCGTCACTGCGAGGTACAAGACGCCGTTCCCGAGCCGCGCCTGTCCCATGAGAAACAGCAGGCCGAGGTAGGCGATGACGTTCGCGGCACTGACGCAGTACGCCGCCTTTTTGCCGCTCGCGAATGCCGCAGCGGAAGCTGCAGCCGCGTACCAGATGAACCAGGGGCTGATGATGCCGCCGGTGGCATAGACGCCCGCAGTGCAGCACACGACATCCACCGCCATCCAGACGGGATTGAGGTAGCGGCGATCGACACCGCGGCGAAAGAGCGCCGAGAGAATGGCCGCGCTCGCACAGGAGACGACCCACACCGCGAGGGCAATGTCGAGCCGGATGGGGAAGACGCCGAAGAAGCTGCCGGCGAGCCCGAGGATGTAGCTCAGTGAATAGACGAAGAGGTGATTCCGCTGGATCGCGAGATCAAAGCGGATGACGCTGGACGGCTCCGGCGCACGCGTCTCCATTG
>JALYOB010000388.1 GCA_030857085.1 Acidobacteriota bacterium
CTTCTTGATGCGATCGCTGGCGAGGAGCGCTTTCGTATCGTCGCTGATCGTGATGCGGCCCGTCTCCATGACATAGCCGCGATGCGCGGTCACGAGAGCCATGTGCGCGTTCTGCTCGACGAGGAGGATGGTCGTCCCCTCGCTGTTGATCTCGCGAATGACGCGGAAGATCGTCTGCACCATCTGCGGCGCGAGACCGAGCGACGGCTCATCGAGCAGCAGCACCGAGGGCTTCGCCATCAGCGCGCGGGAGATCGCGAGCATCTGCTGCTCACCGCCCGAAAGCGTTCCCGCGTTCTGCTTGAAGCGCTCTTTCAACACGGGAAAGAGGGAGAACACGCGGTCGTATTCGGCCTGCGTGATCTTGTCTTTGCGGAGGTAGCCGCCGAGCTCGATGTTGTCCTGCACCGTGAGGTTCGCGAAGATGCCGCGCCCTTCCGGCACGTGCGAGATGCCGCGGCTCGTGATGACGTGCGGCTTCACACCGGTGATGTTGTTTCCGTTGAACGTGACCTCGCCTTTGCGCGGCCGGAGCAGACCGGAGATCGTGCGCAGCGTGGTGGTCTTGCCTGCGCCGTTCGCGCCGATGAGCGTGACGATCTCCCCTTTCTGCACATCGAGATCGATGCCGTGCAGCGCGGGGATGGTGCCGTAGCCGACTTCGAGACCGCGCACCGAGAGAATGGTCACAGTCCGGCCTCCGCGGCGGGCTCGCCGAGGTACGCCTCGACGACCGCCTCATTCGAGCGCACTTCCTCGGGCGTCCCGACGGCGATGGTCTTGCCGAAGTTGAGCACGATGATGCGCTCGCAGATGCCCATCACCAGCTCCATGTTGTGCTCGATGAGCAGAATCGCAATCTTGAAGCGATCGCGAATCTCGTGAATGGTCTCCATCAATGCGCGGGTCTCGCTGTCATTGAGTCCCGCGGCCGGCTCGTCGAGCAGCAGCAGTTTCGGACGCGCCGCGAGTGCGCGCGCGATCTCGAGGCGGCGCTGATCGCCGTACGGCAGGTTCGTCGCGAGATGATCCGCGCGGCTGCGCAGGCCGAAGATGTCGAGGAGCTTTTCGGCCTCGATCTCCGCGGTGTCTTCCGCTTCATGAAAGCGGTTCGTGTGCAGCACGGCCGAGGTGCCGGAGTATTTGTAGTGGACGTGGCCGCCGATCTTCACGTTGTCGAGCACCGTCAGCTCTTTGAAGAGGCGGATGTTCTGAAACGTGCGCGCGACGCCGAGGCTCGTGATCTGGTACGGCTTCATGTCCCGCGTCGACACGCCGCCGATCCGGATCTCCCCCTCGGTCGGCTTGTAGACGCCGGTGAGCATGTTGAAGATCGTCGTCTTGCCGGCGCCGTTCGGACCGATGAGGCCGAGGAGCTCGCCGGGACGGATGTCGATGTTGAGATCCGACACCGCCGTCAGACCGCCGAAGCGGATCGTCACGTGAGTCGCGGTCAGGAGAGAGTCGTTGGCCATGATGGTTAGCTGACCGGCGGTCCGGACTCGCGATCGAGCTTGTCGGTCGCGTCGCCGCCGTCGCGCGCCTCATTCGGCAGCGAGTCCTTGCGGCGCGCGCCGAATTTCCAGAGTTCGCGGCGGCCGAACAGCCCCTGCGGCCGCGTGAGCATCAGCACGATCAGCATGATGGAGTAGATCACCATGCGCGGATCGCGCCCGCCCGGCATGTAGTCTTTGACGGAGCGGAGCAGCTCGGGAAGGATGGTGAGAATGATGGCCGCAACGATGGATCCGGAGATCGATCCGAGTCCGCCGAGCACCACCATCGCCACGACTTCGAACGAGCGGATGAAGGTGAACATCGTCGGATTCAGATACGCCGGCGAGTAGTGCGCGTAGAGCGCGCCCGCGATACCGGCCAGGCACGAGCCGATGATGAACGCCTTGACCTTGTACTTCGTCGTATCGACGCCCATCGCCTCTGCCGCGATCTGATCTTCGCGAATGGCGAGGAACGCGCGGCCGACGGACGACTGCACGAGCCGGTGCGAGATGAGAATCGTCAGGCCGGCAAAGAAGAAGACCCAGAAGAAGTTGCTCCAGGGCGGGATGCCGGTGAGGCCGCGCGCGGCGCCGATCTTCTCGATGTTGAGAATGAGGACGCGGATGATCTCGCCGAAGCCGAGGGTGACGATAGCGAGGTAATCGCCGCGCAGGCGCAGCGACGGAAGTCCGACGATGTATCCCGCAATCGCGGACATGAGCCCGCCCGCGAAGACAGCCACCAGCAGCAGGACGTTTTGCCAGATGACCTGCTGCGCGCTCCCCTCAGTCATCTTGTCCACATACGGACCAAAGTAGTAGACCGTGAGGAACGCCGCGCCATACGCGCCGACGGCCATGAATCCCGCATGTCCGAGCGAGAACTGCCCCGCATGGCCGTTGATGATGTTGAGCGAAACGGCCAGGGTGATGTTGATGCCAAGGATGACGAAAATGCGGTTGTAGTACCGCATCGCCGGCATGTAGACCGTCGCCCACTCGAGCCCGACCCACACGCCGTACAGCACGGCGACGAAGCCGGCGAGGAAGATGAGGTCGCGGAGGTACCAGCGTTTCGGCATTTAGCTACGCGCCTCGCGCGAGTGGGAGTTCAGGGAAATGCCGGAATTGAAAATTGAAAATTGAAAATTGAAAGATCGGATGATCATCGCGGCCATCGCGCGCTCCGATTTTTCAATTTTCAATTTGCAATTTTCAATTCCGATCATCAGACCTTCTCCGCCTGATACTTCCCGAACAATCCCGACGGGCGGAAGAGGAGGATCACGATCAGGATCACGAAGGCGATGGCGTCGCGGTAGTTCGAGAACTGGGAGCCGCCGACGAAGGATTCGATGATGCCGATGATGAGGCCTCCGACTACGGCGCCGGGGACGTTGCCGATGCCGCCGAGGACGGCCGCGACGAAGGCTTTGAGGCCGGGCATGATGCCCATCAGCGGATCGATCTTCGGGTACGAGAGGCCGTAGAGAATGCCGGCGACCGCGGCGAGCATCGAGCCGATGATGAAGGTCATCGAGATGATGCGATCGGTCGGGATGCCCATGAGAGAGGCGGTTTCGAAGTTGAACGAAACCGCGCGCATCGCGCGGCCGAACTTCGTGCCGTAGACGATGTACTGGAGGAGAGCCATGAACGCGATCGCGACGCCGAGCACGATCAGCTGGTAGTTCGTCGTGACGACGCCGCCGATGTTGATCAGGTGCTTCTCGACGAGCGTCGGGAAGAACTTCGGGTCGGGACCGAAGACGAACTGGCCGCCGTACTCGAGCAGGAACGACACGCCGATCGCGGTGATGAGCGATGCGATGCGCGGCGCGTTGCGCAGCGGGCGATAGGCGATGCGCTCGTTGAGATAGCCGAGCAGACCGCAGATCAGCATCGCCAGCAGCATCACCAGCGCGGCGTACGCGGGCGAGCCCGCAGCCTGCGGTCCGGCCATCTTCGACGCGAAGTAGTTGCCGCCGTAGAACCCGACGAACGAACCGATCATGAACACGTCGCCGTGCGCGAAGTTGATCAGCTTGAGGATGCCGTACACCATCGTGTACCCGAGCGCGATCAGGGCGTAGATCGAGCCGGAGGCAATTCCGTTGAGCAGGTTCTGTAAAAGAGTCTGCATGCAGAGGTCAAAAAAAGGTCCGGCGAAAACTACTCGCCGGACCGTGTGTTGTAAAGCCTTTTTCCTGAAGCGTTACTGCGAGCGCGCGGTCGAGGTGCTCGGCGCGGTTCCGGTGGTGCTGCTGTCGGTCGTCGCGGTCGAGCCGGGCGCGGGTGCACCGGTTGCGGTCGTGTCCGTTGCAGCAGCGGTGCCTCCGGCGGTCGCACCGGCAGCGGAGCTCGCTCCCGACGGATCGACCGAGGACTTGAGCGCGAGCTGGCCGTTGCGCACTTCGACGACGACGAGCTTCTTCCCCTGCGGGTTGCGATCGGCGCCGAGGTTGATCGTGCCGGTCACGCCGGTGAAGCCTTTGGTCGCGGCAATGGCGTCGCGCAGCGCGGGACCATCGGTCTTGCCTGCGCGCTTGATGGCGTCGCCGAGCACGCGCGCCGCGTCATACGCGAGCGCGGCCAGCGCGTCCGGCGTCTGGCCGTAACGCTCTTTGTACTTCTCGACGAACTCGCGCACGGCAGGTGCGGGATCGCCGGGGAAGTAGTGATTCGAATAGAAGCAGCCTTCGAGCGCCTTGCCGCCGATCTCGACGAGCTTCGGCGATTCCCAGCCGTCGCCGCCGGCGAGCGGCTGCTGCATGCCGAGGTCGCGGGCCTGGATGGCGATCTGACCGATGTCGTTGTAGTAGCCGGGGACGAAGATCACTTGCGGGCTCGCCGCTTTGATGGCGGTGAGCTGCGAGCGGAAGTCGCTGTCGCCCGAGGCGTAGCTCTGCTTGGCGACGATGCGTCCGCCGTTCTTCGCGTACTCCTGCTCGAAGAAGCCCGCCAGACCGGTCGAGTAGTCGCTCTTGACGTCGATCAGAATCGCGGCCTGCTTCATCTTCAGGTCGTTCGCGATGTAGCGGGCCATGGCCGCGCCCTGATACGAGTCGAGGAAGCACATGCGGAAGATGTAGTCGCCCTTTTCGGTGACCGTCGGGTTGGTCGACGAGGGGGTGATCATCGGCACTTTGTTCGACTGGCAGATCGGCGCGGCGGCGAGCGAGTTCGACGACGCGACTTCGCCGAGGACGGCGACGACGTTGTTCTGCGAGATCAGTTTGGTGACGGCGTTCGCTGCTTCTTCGGCCTTCGACTGATCGTCTTCGGTGAGCACGCGGATTTTGCGGCCGTTGACGCCGCCGCCGGCATTCACCTCATCCATCGCCAGCATGATGCCGTTGTGCGTCG
>JALYOB010000389.1 GCA_030857085.1 Acidobacteriota bacterium
AAACCGAAACTCACCTTTGCCGCGTAACTCCTCTCCTCCCCCTGCGTCGCTTCGACGACCAGTTTGGGGAGGAACATGGAGATGCGGACGCCCACGGTATAGCGGGTCATGTTCGCCTCGTCGCGGAGCACGAGCGTGGTCGCGTTCGGGAGCGGGATCCGTCCTTCCGCGTTGCTGCGGGCGCGGCCGACGGCGGCGTACGGCGTCAGCGGGCCGAAGCCTTTCGAGAGGAACAGCTCCACGCCGTACGTCTTCAGATCGTATTCATCCACGCCGTCGAGTTGCGAGTACGAGCCGCGCAATGCGAGCGTCGGAGAGACCAGCCCGCCGTTCACGATCGGCACGTCGACCGCGCCGCCTAACACGCGAATGTCGCTGTCCTGCACCTTTGCATATGACGCCGAAACGGTGATGAGCGAGAGGCCTTTCGACACCACGAGACGCGGCACGATGAAGTGATCGCTCACCGTGAAGTCGTTGCTGCCCGTCGCGCGCTGCCAGTACGCGGCGTTCGGATCGATCGGCACCGCCGTCGCCGAAAGACCGATGTCGAAGCGCAGCAGATTGCCCGCGCGCGCAGGCTCGACCGGCGTGTGAAAGATCGCCTGTCCCGCCAGACGCGAGAACTGCGCGAACTCCGCCTGCGTGATCGTCGGATCGAAATGAATGTCGCTCCCGCTCTGCTGCTGCGCGTACAGCGGCGCGCAGAGGAGCAGCGCTAGAAAAGCTGCGAGATGTACTCGTTGCTTTGAAGAAATCCGGAAGGGGTGAACGCTACCCGTCCATCCTCGCCACGCCGCAGCCACCCACCCTGAAGTCCGCGCTCGCTCCATTCGACGCCCTCCTGTCCGCATAGTCGCAGGAGCTCTTCATAGCACATCCCGGAGACCTGCCGCAGATTGAGAAAGATCGTCTCGCGACGCACTTCCGTCTCGCCGAGGTCTTCGCTGAAGTCGCCGGCATTCGGCGAGGCGTCGATGTAGCGGCGGATGTCGCGCGTATTCGCGAAGCGGCGGCCGCCGAGGAACGAATGCGCGCCGAGACCGAAGCCGTGGTATTCGCCGCGGGTCCAGTAGCGGAGATTGTGGCGGCACTCCTCGCCTGCTTTCGCGAAGTTGCTGATCTCGTATTGCGCGAGACCGCGCGCGGCGAGGATCCCGATCGTTTCGAGATAGAGATCGGCGACCAGATCTTCCTCCGGCAACGTTACCCGTCCGCGCGCGACCTGCACTTCGAGCGGCGTCTTTTCCTCCAGATCGAGCATGTAAAGCGACAGATGTCCCGCGCCGAGATCGACCGCCGTCCCGAGCGTTTCCCGAAACGACTCCGCCGTCTGATGCGGCAACCCGAGCATGAGATCGAGATTCGTCCGCACTCCGCTCGCCACTGCCGCCTGCACCGCATCGATCGCCCGCTGCCGTTCGTGCACGCGGCTGATCGCGCGCAGCTCGTCGTCGTGAAACGACTGCACGCCCATCGACAGCCGGTTCACTCCCATCGCGCGCCAGGCGGCAACGCTTTCCTCGTGCACGTCCTCCGGATTCGCTTCCATCGAGATCTCCGCGTCGGGCGCGACGTCGAAGCGTGCGTGCAACGCGGCGAAGATCCGTTCGAGATTCGCGAGGCTCGTGCGCGAAGGCGTTCCGCCGCCGAGGTAGATCGTGTCGATGGCAGTGCGCGGAGCGGCTTCGATCTCACGCACCAGCGCATCCGTATACGCATCCTGCTGCGACAGATCCGTCGAGATCGCGAACGGACAATAGGTGCAGTGGGTGTGACAGAACGGCAGATGTAAGTAGACGCCGAGCATGAAGCAAACAGCAGAATGCAAAAGGGTTCTTTATAATTCGCGCAAATGTCCGTGCCCGCTCCCGAACCGCCGCAGTCCGCGCCGCGCCCCAGGCGGCGTCTCCTCTGGACGCTCCTCGGCGCAATGATCGTGGTCGGCCTCCTGCCGCTGATCGTCTCGCATTACTTCCTCATCGGCATCAATCGCGACTCGCTGGAGACGCTCGAGAAAAAGTTCCTCACCCGCTCGGCCGTCACCATCTCCACCGACCTTCAGAACCTCATCGGCAGCAATCGCCAGCAGCTCGAAAACATCGGCAGCAGCATTCGCATGATGAAAAAGGCGCTGCCGCCCGGCACTGATCCTTTTCTCTATGCGTCGCAAAGCGGCTGGCTCACCGAGTCGATGCAGCCGGACGGCGACCTCATCGCCGTCTGCGCGGTGGGAGGTGACGGGCAGACCATTTCGGCGAATGTCGACCGCAGCACGCTCGCGGAGATGAACATCGCGCGCGAGGTCGCGCTCCAAGGCGCCGCATCGACCGGACGGATCATCGACGTCGGCGACACGAACATCCCCGCGATTGTGATGAGCGTGCCGGTGAAAGAAGGCGAAACGGTCATCGGCGCGATCGTCGGTCTGGTCAGCCTGCGCCGCATCGTCGATCGCATTCGTGAAGAAGGAAAAGGCGACGTGGCCGCGTTCCTCGTCGATCGCGACGGCCGCGTGCTCATTCACAGCGAGCCTGCCGTCGACGTGCAGCATCCGAACTTTTCGCATCTGCGACTGGTCAAGGAGTTCGCGAACGCGCGCGTTCCGCTGCGCCTCACCGAGTCCTACGACGACAAAGGCGTGAAGCTCCTCGGCACCGTCGCTCCTGCGCCGCCGAACGTCGGCGTCATCGTGCAGAAGCCGGAAAAGCGCGCCTTTGCTTCGGTCGACGAGATGATCCGCGCGACGATCCAGTGGGTTGCGATTGCGCTCGCACTCGCCATCATCGGCGCGATCCTCTTCGCCTCCGGCATCTCCCGCCCCATTCGTCTCCTCGCGCAGCGCTCGCACGAGATCGCGCAGGGCAACTACTCGCAGCGAGTCGAGCTGAAGACGCACAACGAGATCGGCGAGCTCGCACAGAACTTCAACGTCATGTCCGCCTCGATCGAAGAGGCGGTCGCGCAGCTCAAGAAAGCGGCGAACGAAAACCATCTCCTCTTTCTCAATGCGGTGCGCATGCTCGCCGCCGCGATCGATGCGAAAGATCCGTACACGCGCGGGCACTCCGAGCGCGTTGCGCGTTACTCGATCGCGATCGGCAAGAACCTCACGCTGCCCGATCCCGAAATGCGCAATCTGCGAATCAGCGCGCTGCTGCACGACGTCGGCAAGATCGGCATCGACGATCGCATCCTGCGCAAACCGGGCGCTCTGTCGGAAGACGAGTTCGAAGTGATGAAGCAGCACCCCGCGAAAGGTGCGGCCATCATGAGCGGTGTGGCGCAGCTCATCGACATCATCCCCGGCATGAAGTATCACCATGAGAAATGGAGCGGCGGCGGCTATCCGGACGGTCTCGAAGGCGAGCAGATTCCGATGCAGGCGCGCATCGTCGCGATCGCCGATACGTTCGACGCGATGACCACCAATCGCCCGTATCAGAAGGCGATGGAGCTCGGATACGTCGTCGAGAAGATCAAGAGCTTCGCCGGCTCGCGCTTCGATCCGCGCGTGGTCGAGGCGTTCGTGAATGCCGTCAAGCGCGGCGACATTCAGATCGAAGAGCAAGTGCGAGGCGCGGCCTGATCCGTCTCGCTCCCCTCGTCTTCGCTGCACTTCCTCTGTTCGCCGCAACGCAGCAGTCGGCGTGCGATCGCAGCGTGCAGTACATCCTCCGCGGCAATTACGACGCGGCGCTCCGGCAGCTCAATGGCGCGAAGACGTCGGGCGCATCGCCGGCCGAGGTGGAGAATCTGCGCGGCCTGGCTTTGCTGCTGCGCGGCGATCTGAAACAGGCGCTGCAGAGTTTCGATCGCGCGCTGTCGCTCGATCCGGCACTCGAGGCAGCGCGTTTCAATCGCGGACTCGCGTGGCTGCGCAGTGCGGACAACGCGAAAGCAGTGGCCGATCTGCAGCAGATTTATGCGAACGACCAATCGCCGTTACGCGGCGACGCCGCCTATCACCTCGGCATCGCGCTCGATCGTCTCGGCCGCGCGAAAGAAGCGGAAGCAGCGCTCGATCGTGCATTGACGCTCGATGCGAAACTCGACGGCGCGCTGTTGTACGTCGGCATGCTGCGCGAGCGGCGCGGCGACCTGCAGGGCGCGGGACGCGCATATCGCGACTACCTCAACGCGCATCCGCAATCGACCGCGGCGATGTTGCGCTTCGGCATGTCGGCGCACAAAGCGGGTCGGACGGAGGTGGCAAAGTCGTATCTCGAGAAAGTGATTGCGACCGCGCCGCAGTCGGCCGATGCAGTCGAGGCGCGCAAGTTTCTGGTGATGTGGGAGTGATGCAGTGTTCCGGATGATTCTCGACGAGCTTCTCGTGCGCACGCACGGCGCGCTGGCCGCGCTCTTTCTCGACTTCGAAGGAGAGACGGTTGCGCTGGCGTGCGACCGCGATCTGAGCGATCACGCGCTGCGCATCCTCGGCGCGTATCAAGGCATTTTTCTCGATCGCCTGCGCACGATGTGCGCGCAGGTCGACGCCGGCGCGCCGCAACGCTTCAAGATCGAATTCGCGTCGATGTCCGTTCTCAGTTACGACGTCAAAGACGGCTATTACCTCGTCCTGCTGGTCGACGGGCTCGTGAACGAAGGTGTGGCGTGGCGGCGGCTGGAGAAGTGCCGGGAGCGATTGCTCGAAGAGATGTGACGTGCTGCATGACCGATCGCCCCGTCTAACAGCAACGCCGCGGTGTGAAGGACGGGCGCGACGCCCGCCCTTCACGCGCATCACTCGTTCACTGGATGCAGTGGCCGCTGCAGGCGTACGACAGGTTCGGACCGCAACTGTTCGGCACGATCGTGCAGCCGCGCGAGGCGCAGGTGAAGCCGCCGCACTCGT
>JALYOB010000810.1 GCA_030857085.1 Acidobacteriota bacterium
CTTTTTCGCGGGCGCTTTCTTTTTCGTCGTCGCGGCCTTCTTTGCCGGCTTGCGCTTCGCGGGGGTGGTCTGGCCGAGGCTGCGGCTGAGCACCGCCAGGAGATCGACGACGTCGCCGCCGCCTCCTTCGTCTTCCTCGCTCTTCGTCTCCTCCGGTGCGCGGACGATGTCGAGCTTCTTCCGCTCTTTCTCCGCCACCAATTTTTCGAGGCGTTCGGAGTAGTCGTCGATGAGCTCGTGCAGGTCGAGTTTCTTCGCGTGCTTCGTGATCTGATTCTCGAACTTTTTCACTTCCGCCGCGGGCGTCTTCGCCACGTCGGGCAGCCCGACGTCTTCCGGCTTGCGCAGCTCGTCTTCGAACCGGAGCGTCTCCGCGCGCAGGATGCCGTTCTCCGCGATGATCGCGACGAGGTACTCCTTCGCCCGCATCACGAACGTCGCAATGCCGGCCTGATTCTTCCGCTCCATCACTTCCGCGAGCAGCCGGTACGCTTTGTTCGTGCCACCCGCCGGGACTAAAAAGTACGCGCGCTGGTAGTACATCGGATCGATGTCATCGCGATCGACGAAGAGACGCAGGTCGATCTCGCGCGATTTGCGCGGCTCGATCGCTTCGAGCTCTTCATCCGTGACGACGACGAACTTCCCTTTCTCGATCTCGTAGCCGCGCACGATGTCGTCGGCGTCGAGCGGCGTGCCGTCTTTGCTGCAGACGTAGCGGCGGCGCACGGGCGCTTCGTCGGGGCCGATCATCTTGAGCGAGATGCCGCGCGGCTTGGTCGCGGCGTACAGCGCAACCGGCACGGTGACGAGACCGAAGGAGATGGTGCCCGTCCAGAAGGAGCGCAGTCCGCTGGGTTGGTCGAGTTCGTCGAGATCGTCTTCAGCCATGCTTCACTCAGCCTGCTTTCTTCTTCGGAGCCTTGACGCCGGCGAGACTCGCGGCCAGCACATCGGCGAGCTGGTCGTCTTTCTGTTTTTTCGGCCGGAATGTGACGACTTTCGGCTTCCTGCCGGCGGCCTTGGTCTCGACGAGCTCCATCACCCGCGCGCGGTATTCGTCGCGGAACTGCGATGGATCGAACTTGCCGTGCAACGCAGACAGGAGCTGTTCGGCCATCGCGATTTCGCGCTCTTCGAGCTTCCGCCCCTCGGGTGGTTTGAGCGCGTCGGCGGCAATGATCTCGTCCGCATGACGGAGGACGATGAGCATCAGATAGCCTTTGTCGGCGCGCAGCGAGCCGACGTACTCCTTGTCGCGCATCACCCAGCGCGCGATGCCTTCTTTTCCTTTGTGTTCGAGCGCGGCGGCGGCGGCGAAGTAGCCTTTCTGATCGCCGTCCGGGCCGAGGTAGTAGGCGCGCTCGTACCAGCGATGGTCGATGTCGGCGGAGTCGACGAAGCGGGTAATCTCGATGTCGCGCGAGTCATCGGGCTCGAGTTTCTCGAGCTCTTCACTCTCGAGCATGATCATCCGTCCGCGCGTGAGCGGAAATGCTTTGCGGACGGTTTCGTACTCGACCTGCTCGCCGGTATCGGCGCTGACGAGCCGCTGTTTGACGGGCTCGTGATCGCTTTTGTGCAGCAGGCGGAAGTGGACCTTGCGGTCCTGCACGGCGGAGTAGAGTTTCACCGGCACGCTGAGCGTGCCGACCTTCACGACACCTTTCCAGATCGCGCGCGCGGCCACCGTTTGCGCCCTCCTTCTTCATGACACTCGCTGCAGAAGATTTCGCCGCCGACATGAATCGCGCAGACGAGGCACTGCGGCCGGTCGCACGCCACGCATCGCGCCTCGACCGCCAATGCATGCGGCCGCTCGCACCCGGAGCAGATTTCCTCACTGCCAGTGAGCCAGTACGGGAGAAATCGACGTTTCTTTCGGGCTGCCACGAACGGATGAGAATGCCGAGAGCGTGCCTGCCGCGCGCGGCAGGCACGCGTGGCGCGTGGCGAGTAGCGAGTTGCCAGGGCGGTGTCGCCTGGGCGCCACGCGCCGTGGCCTGTTGCCTGTTGCCGGTTGCCCGTTGTTGGTTACGCAACGTGTGCGCCCAGGCGATAC